>NZ_JBYSXB010000034.1:0-60767 GCF_058781765.1 Arthrobacter sp. FW306-1B-G06A
GGGCTTGCGTTCGACCGGGACGGCTTTGTTGCGCTGTTCAACGCGCAGCAGCTTACGGCCTTCAGGTGCCAGGGTCATGAGGAACTCCATAATTCAGGTGGCGCGGACGCACCACGATGATTCGGTTCCTCCCCGCTCTGTATTGGACCTGAGAGTTTCCGCGTCCCTGCCTTGCGGCTGGACGCTTGCACCGTCGGTGAGTCCGGTTGCCCGGGCTGCTTTCCAGAGTTGCCTTGCCGCGGCGGTACATGGGCCTGAGAGATTCCTGGGGAGGATTTGCTCCTACGGCGCCTGCTGAAACGTACCGGCAGGGCTCTCCCGCCGCAGATCATAAGCGTGTGCCGCCTTCCGGTGACACGTCTCACATGGTATCCGGTGCCTGTGCGGCACGCAAAGGGCACGTGAGCATTCGTGAAGCTAAATCCTGCGGTAACTAAGGTCGAAGATCATGCGCCCGGCCTCGTGGGCCTTGTTTTCGAAGCTGGTGCGGATGCGGCCATCGAAGCGCGGAGCCCATCCGCCTACGTGGTCCACTCCCTCGTTGGGGCCGGTGTGCTCGGTGCTGACCGGTGCCCGGCCTTCCTTGACGGGGGCCCCGCCCACCATGGATTCGACTCCGGATTCCCACACTTGGGTGAGGGGGCTGTCCGCGCCGGCCCGCTCGCCGTCGTGCAGGTTTTCAAACTCGGTTGAGCCGGCCAGGACCTCGCGGACGTGGACGGCGTAGTTGGACCAGTCGGTGGCGATCCGCCACAGGCCACCCTTCTTGACGGACCGCGCAGCGAGTTCGGCGAACGCGGGCTGGATGAGGCGGCGTTTGTGGTGCCGGGACTTGTGCCAGGGGTCGGGGAAGAAGACCCAGAGCTCGCTCACCGAACCGGCAGGAAGCATGGTAGCCAGGACCTCGGGCGCGTTGGCTTCGACCACCCGGACGTTGCTGAGCCCGCGGCTGTTGATCTTGATCATGGTGTTGGCCAGGCCCGGGGTGTAGACCTCCACGGCGAGGAAGTCCTTGTCCGGGTTCTCCTCCGCAGCGTGGCATACGGCGTCGCCGAGTCCCGAACCGATTTCAACGATCAGCGGTGCCTTGCGCCCGAACTCCGCTTCGGCGTCGAACACGTAGTCCGGGTGCACCGAGGTGTTGGCGACATGCCGCGGAACCTGGATGGCCCAGCGGTCCGAGTGCTCTTCCCACGCTGCCTGGCGGCGGCCCTGGAGGCGCGTCCCGCGGCGCACGAAACTGACCGGCCGGCCGCCGTAGGTGCCGAAGGAGGCCTGGCTCCCTGGGGTCACGGGGCGCGAAGACTGCGGTGTTTCAGGGGATTCTGGGGTTTCACTCATCCCCTCCAGAATACCGTTGCAGGACCAAACGCCCGCGGCGGAACCTGCGCACTCTCCCGTCACGAGGCGCCCGCCCACGGGAGTGACTGCCAGAATGGGTTGGTGACCCCCGCTTCAAGCGCCCCCAAGAACACCAAGCCACACTCCGGCGTCGCCGAGATACTTGTCGACGCCGAGATCGACGAGCTCCCCGCCGCCGAGCCCACCCAGGTCAAGACGCGCGGCGGACTCGTCTTCCTGGGGATCTGCCTGGTGCTCATCGGGCTGAACCTGCGGACGGTCTTCTCGAGCTTTTCGGCTGTCCTTCCGGAAGTCACCGCCGACGCCGGTCTGCCGGGCTGGGCGGTGGTTGTCCTCACCACCGTGCCGGTGACCTTGCTGGGTGTCTTCGCTCCGCTGGCGCCCATCCTGGCCCGCCGTTTCGGTGCCGAGAGGGTGCTGCTCGGCGCGATGGCCGTGCTGACAGCGGGGCTGCTGATCCGACCCGTGGACCTCGCCGGAGCGGGGCACTTGCCCGCACTGCTCACCGGAACCGCGGCGTGCGGCGCCGCGATCGCCCTGTGCAACGTGCTGCTGCCCGGCGTGGTCAAGCGCGACTTCCCGCATCGGCTCGGACTCATGGGCGGCCTGTATACGACGGCGATTTGCGCGTCTGCCGCGCTTGGTGCCGGTTTCACCTACCCCGTCTTCACGGCGGCCGGGCACTGGACCTCGGCGCTGTGGTTCTGGGCGCTGCCCGCCGCCGTCGTACTTTTGCTTTTCCTGCCGCTGGCGATCCGCCAGCACCCCGTCCGCCACAACGCGGCCGACGGCGGTGCGAACGTCTGGCGTTCCGCCGTCGCCTGGCAGGTCACCGCCTTCATGGTGTTCCAGGCGATGATGTCCTTCAGCGTGTTCGCCTGGTTGGCGCCGATCCTGCGTGACCGCGGGATCGACGGCGGGACGGCCGGCTTGATCGTGTCGGTGTCGATTGTCCTGCAGATGCTTGGTTCGTTCGTTGCTCCGGGGCTAGCGGCCCGGTTCAAGGACCAGCGCGTCATCAACACCGTGGTGGCGCTCATGACCGGGGGTGGCTTTGCCTTGAGCATTTTCGGCCCCACGGACCTGATCTGGGTGTGGACCGGACTGTTGGGCCTTGGCCAGGGGAGCCTCACGGCCGTGGCGTTGACCATGATCATGCTGCGTACCCGCGATTCGCACACCGCCGCGCACCTTTCGGGCATGATGCAGGGCGTCGGCTATGGCTTGGGCTCCACGGGAACACTGATGGTCGGCCAGTTGCACCAAGCGACCGGTGGCTTCGCCGCAGCCGGCATCCTGTTCCTCGTGGTGGGGTCCCTGGCGGCCTTCTTCGGGTTCCGCGCCGGTCGGAACCGCTACGTCGGCTAGCCCGACTGACTCGCAGTTGTTGTCGTTTTCAGGGCTCAAAACGACGTTAACTGCGAGTCAGTTGGGTCCGAACGGGGGAGGTTAGTGCGTCAGGTCCTTGCCCTTGGTTTCCGGGATCATGAAGGCGAAGGCGATACCGATGGCCAACAGGATCACGGCGTAGACGTTGAACATGTTGGCTTGGCCGATGCTGCCGAGCCACGTCTGCAGGTACGGGGCCGTCCCGCCGAAGACCGCAACGCAGATGGAGTACGGGACGCCGACGCCGACGGTGCGGATCTTGGTCGGGAACAGTTCGGCGTACACGGCCGGGACAATCGAGGCGCTGCCGGCAATGAAAAACAACATCACGGACATCGAAACGGCAAGCTGCCAAGGGGAGTCCTTCAGGAGCCACGTCATGGGGAAGTGCAGCAAAGCCGCCCCGGCGGAACTCACGATCAGCACGGGCTTGCGGCCGATGCGGTCGGACAGCTTGCCCCAAAACGGCAGCGACGCGATGAACGCGACGTTGCCGATGACGCCGGCCCACAAGGCTGCGCCACGATCCATCTTGAGGCTGCTGGCCGCGTAGCTCGGCGCCACGACGCCCCAGATGTAGTAGACAACGGTGAGGCCGACGGTCAGCCCGATAACCTGCAGGGCCTGCTTGCGGTATTTGACGATCTGCGGCCACATGGGCTCGCGCTTTTCCTTCGGAGCTTCGGCTTGGAACGCTTCGGTCTCCTTCATTTTGGCTCGCATGACCAGGGCGTAGATGCCCAGGGCACCTCCCACCAGGAACGGCACGCGCCAGCCCCAGGCGTTCATGTCGGCCTTGCTCAGCACACCGGTCAGGATGGCGCCCAGCAGCGTCCCGGCAAGGATGCCGGCTGTGCCGGAGGTGTAGATGAGGGTCGCCCAGAAGCCGCGCTTTTCCTTGGGCGCCATTTCGGACAAATACGTTTGCGACGACGGCAGCTCGCCACCGTGGGCGAGGCCCTGGATGAGGCGGGCCACCAGGAGCATGACGGATGCCAGGGCCCCAACGGCCTGGAATGTCGGGGCGATACCGATCAACAGGCTGCCGACAGCCGCGAGGCCGACGGCGATGGTCATGGACGTCTTGCGGCCGATCCGGTCGCCGATCCAGCCGAAGACGAAGCCGCCGAACGGCCGGGCCACGAATCCGACGGCGAAGATCGCCAAGGTGGAGAGGACCGCGGACGTGGGGTCGGCGCTGCTGAAGAGCGCGCTGGCGATGAAGGGCGAGAACGTGGCGTAAATGGCCCAGTCGTACCATTCGACGGCGTTGCCGATGCCGGTGCCGATGAGGGTTCGCAGATGGGACTTGTGAACCTGGGCTGTGGCTGAAGCGCCTACGGTTGCGGTCATGTCTTGCTCCAAGGTCTGGGGGTGGTGGTTAGTTGCCGGCGGCGAGAGTGGCGATACGAGAGACCGCGAGCTCTGCGTAGAGCGCCGCACCATCGGACAGGACGCCGTCGTCGAACGTGGCGTAGGGAGAGTGGTTGAACGGTGAGGTGGTGTGGTCCACGCCCCGCGGCACGGCGCTGAGGCCCACGAAGGTTCCCGGAACTTCGGCCAGGACCCGGGAGAAATCCTCCGAGCCACTGATCGGCGTGGCCCAGCGGGAGAGCCGGGAATCGCCGAACATTCCCGAGATGACGTCCTCGGCGGTGTGCGTCTCGTCCTCGTCAGTGACGGTCATGGGGTATTCGCCGCGGTAGTCGACGTCCACCTCAAGGCCGTGCGCGGAGGCAATGCCCTTGAGGAGCTGCGGAATCGCAGTCATCATCCGCTCGCGGGAGGCTTCCGAGAATGTGCGGATGGTGGCTTCGAAACGCGCGGATTCGGGGATGACGTTGCGCTTGGTACCTGCCTGAAGCACGCCCACGGTCAGGACTACGGGATCGAACATGTTGAACTGACGCGTGATCATGACCTGCAGCGCCGTCACCATTTCCGCGGCCGCGGTCACGGGGTCCTTGGCCGAATGCGGCGCCGAGCCATGGCCGCCTGCGCCCAGGACCGTGACGAAGAGCCCGTCCGACGCGCTCATCATCACGCCAGCTTTGGTGCAGAACTGGCCGTGAGGTTCCAGTGAGGAGAAGACATGCATGCCGTAGGCGGCGTCAACACGGCGGCCTGCGGCGTCGAGGACGCCTTCGCGGATCATGTGGCCGGCGCCGTCGAAGCCTTCCTCGCCGGGCTGGAACATGAGGACGACGTCGCCGGCCAGCTGGTCGCGCCGCTCGGCCAAGAGGGTTGCGGCTCCGGCGAGCATGGACGTGTGGAGGTCGTGGCCGCAGGCGTGCATGGCGCCGTCGATCTTCGAGGAGAACTCGACGCCGGTGCGCTCCTGGACGGGGAGTCCGTCCATGTCGGCACGGAGCAACACAGCCGGCTTCTGCGCTGAGGCGTGCGCCGCCCCGCCCCGCAGGACTGCGGTGACCGACGTCGTGCTCTCGCCAAGGGTGATTTCGTACGGGAGTCCGTCGAGCGCCTTGAGCACCTTTTCCTGGGTGCGCGGGAGGTCCAGGCCGATTTCCGGTTCCTGGTGGAGCTCGTGGCGGAACCGGGCGATTTCTCCCTGCATCTCTTGGGCGTCTGAGGCGATCGACATCTGTTCTCCTGTTTCCTGAACGATTGGTAGGTATCCATAGCCATTGTGGAGTGACTAGCCTCACAATCTTCCAAAGCCCTGTAAAAATTCAGGAACATGCCAGAATTAACAAGAATCGCGCATCGACTAGGAGAGGATCGCTGATGGAACTCAGTGAAGAGGACCTCCGGCTGATCAATGCCCTCCAGATCTCGCCGCGGATCAGTTGGTCCGACGCCGCGGAGGTCCTGGGCGTCCACGCCACCACGTTGGCCTCCCGATGGGACCGCCTGCGGGAATCCGGAGCCGCTTGGACCACGGCGCACCTCATGGGCGACCCCAAGCATGCCTGCCTTGCCCTGTTGGACGTGGACTGCGAAATGCACCTCAGGCCAGAGGTAACGGCCGCGCTCGCGGCAATTCCGGAGATCATCACGGTCGAGGAGGCTGCCAGCAACCGTGACCTCATGCTGACCGTGATCACCCAGGACCTCGGTGAGTTCAGCAGCCGGCTATTGCCCCAGCTCAAGGAAATCCGGGGGCTCACCAAATACCGGACCTCGCTCTGCACCCGGATCCACACGAGCGGCTATGCGTGGCGGCTCAACGTCCTGAGCCGGGCGGAGCAGCAGGCCCTCCGCGCCCTCGCCGGGCCGGAAGCGCTCAATCCGTCCGCCCCTTACGCGCAGGTCACCCCGTTGCCGGCGAGCCATATGGAGCTCTTTCCCTTCCTCGCCCGGGACGGACGGGCTTCGGCCGCGGAAATCGCACGCGCACTGGGGCGGCACCCTGCAACGGTGCAACGGCAGCTCGGCCGGGTGCTCGCGAGCCGGATGCTGTCCTTCCGTTGCGAAATCGCCCAGCAATTCTCCGGCTATCCCATGACGTGCCAATGGTTCGCGAATGTCCCAGCAGGCCAGCACGAGGCCGCGGCCGCCGAGTTGCGGGCCGTCAGGAACGTCAGATTCACGGCCTCCACCACCGGCAGCACCAACTTTGTGATCATCATGTGGCTGCGCTCGCTGGCCGAGGTCATGGAGATGGAACTCGCCATCCAGCAACGCATTCCCGGGATCGAACTCGTCGAAAGCGTCGTGATGCTCAGCACGGCCAAGCGGGTCGGCTGGATGCTGAACCCGGACTCGACGGCGACCGGCGCCGTCGTGCCGACCGCCGCCGTCGTGCCGACCGCCGCCGTCGGCTTGGCTTAGAGGCCGGCGTTGTAGACGTCTAGTCCGAAGCGGTTCAGCCCAGGGGTGCCTGCGTAGCCGAGATACGGGAGGCCGAAGGTGTCTTCAATGCTGGCCAGCAGACTGTAGTGGTTGTACGGCGTGGTGGACCAGGTGCCGCCCTTGGTGAAGGGGGAGATGACCAAAGCGCCCACCCGGCCGCCGCCCTGTCCGACAATCCCGGGAAGCGGGGAGTTGGGCCCGGGGCCCTCGCCGCAACACGCGGAAGCGTCTGATTGGGGGCTGTCGGATTCGTCGAAGGTGATCACCAGGACGCCGTCCTGGCGGAAGGCGGGAGACGAGGTGATCAGCGGAACGTACTGCTTTAGCCAGGCATCGGCGCTGGTCAGGCCGCCGGGCTGTCCGTCAACGCAGGGGGAGTCGTGTCCGTCATGGCAAAGGTTCGGCGTGATCAT
This sequence comes from Arthrobacter sp. FW306-1B-G06A, assembly GCF_058781765.1. Classification (NCBI taxonomy): domain Bacteria; kingdom Bacillati; phylum Actinomycetota; class Actinomycetes; order Micrococcales; family Micrococcaceae; genus Arthrobacter; species Arthrobacter sp. FW306-1B-G06A. Next base: position 6,978 of record NZ_JBYSXB010000034.1, read on the forward strand.
GGACAGGTTGGGCGTGGTGGAGACCGAAGCGAGATCGGTCTTCAGGGCTCCGAGGTCCACGTTGTTCTTCGCACAGTCCGGCGATCCCGTGATCCCCGCGAAGTAGACAAAGGGGTTGTGGCGGGCCGCGTACTGGTCCCCGACCCTTGCTTTCTGGGTGTCATCGGGTGCGCCGAGGGCCGGGTGGCGGCACGGCGTGCCCATGTCCTCCATGTAGCCCTTCCAGGTCTTCCCGGCTGCCGTCAACTGGCCCGCCACCGTGGGCACATCGGCGGGGAAAACGCAGCCGTCCCCAACGGCCTGGCCGGGATCTGCTGTTCCGGTCTTCGCGAACGGGGAGTACGTCTGGCAATCGGCCTGCATCTGCGGGTTGGGTCCTTGACCGGAAATCTGGGCGACGTAGTTCGGCTGCGAGTTGTGTGCCGTGCCGAAATACTGGTTCAGCAGGACGCCTTGGTTGCGCAGTGTGGTGGAAAGGTACGGTGCCGCCGAACCCGGTCCCCATGTGGTGTCGTACCCCTTGTTCTCGAGGTTGATCACGAACACGTGCTTGGCTCCCGGGAGGTACCCGGAGCTCTGGACGGTTTGGGGTTCGCTCGCTTGTGCCTCGGTCTGCTGCAATCCGAAGGCGATGCAGGAGGCGCCCAGCAGGACGACCAGCAGCGCAGCGAATCCGAGCCGCATCTTGGAAATGGCGAAGTTCTTGAAGGTCATGGCAGGGTCCATCCGTCCGCAAGTGCTTTCTGTTTCAGGCCGGCCCACTCTTCCTCCGCCGGCGGCCCGACAGGCGAGCAGGCCGGTCCGGCGGCATAAGGCGGCACGAGGTACGTGGGAGCGGTCAAATTGGGTGCTGATTGGAAATCAAGCACTTCGGCGATGTTGCGCGCGGCATTGTCTCGAGGCGTCAGGGCTTGAAGCCCCCAGCGCCACTCGATGGCCTTCAGGATTGAGGTGTGGTCGTAGGTATCATGCGCCACGTATTGCCTGCGGGCGCGCGGAGAAATGACCATGGACGGGACGCGGAAGCCGCGCCGGGCGGTATCCGGATTGCTGTCCGGTGCCGTTTCCGGTGGCACGTGGTCGTAGAACCCGCCCCATTCGTCGTAGTTGACCACCAGCATGGTGTTCGCCCAGTTGGGGCTTTTGGTCACGGCTTTGTAGACCTCCGCCAGGAAGAGCTCGCCCGAGCGGATGTCGGCGTGCGGGTGGTCGTCGCCGGAGGTTCCGCTGGACTCATCCGTGAAGCGCGGATCCACGAAGGACACCGAGGGCAGCTTGCCGGAACTGCAGTCGCTGAGGAACTCGGCGTAGGGCCTGGAGATGCCGAGGTACTTTGTTCCCCAGAGGGCGGTAAAGGGAACGTCGCCGTAGTAGTACTTTCCCTGAACGCCGGCGGCTGCCAAGCGGTCCCAGATCGTGGGCAGGGTGCTGGTGACGGTCGAGTTATGGAGCCTGTCCGTGGCAGCAGAGTGCTGGTAGAAGCGGTTCGGATACGTTTCGGCGAGGGTGGCTGCGAAATAGCGGTCGCAGACGGTCCAGTCGGGACCCGCTTGGCGCCAGAAGTCGAGGTCGCTCGAATCGTAGTATCCCACGGCGAATTCATCGTTCTCGCCTGCCCGCAGCCAGCCGTCGTTCTTGCCGTTGTTGAACTGGATCCTGCCGCCCTCGTAGGAATGGTCAGGGTCCGGATGCCCACAGCCCTGGAAATCCGTCAGGTGGTGGGTTGTATGCGGAATGCCGTAGCGGTCAACGAACGTCAGTCCGGCCTGTTTTCCATCCGCGCCAGGCATCCAGCCAAGGAAATGGTCGAACGAGCGGTTTTCCATCATCACCACGATGATGTGGTCGATGCCTGAGGAACCGGGCTGTGGGAGTGCGGTTGCGGCGGGCACGGTCCTCACAGTGGCGCCGCTGACAAGCGTCGCAGCCGTGGCAGATCCGGCAACGGACAGGAAGTTGCGTCTTGTGAAGTTCACGCCAAGCAGTGCATCACGGAATGATTACGGGAACAACCGATAGTCGGCTATTTAGTACAGAGTTTGCCCAGAGTTAATTTCAGGTGAATATTAATCACTTGAATGGATTTTGAAGGTGGCCCCAAACTCGTTTGGGCTTCTAGGCTGGGATGATGACAAGCCACGACGCAACAGCCGGCATACTGCAACGCCCCTATCTCCTGGCGACGGCGGGTGCCTGTGCGTTGGTCTTCCTGGCAGCGTTCGAATCCATGGCCGTCACTACCATCATGCCGCTCGTGAGCCGCGATCTGGACGGTGCCGGACTCTATGCGTTGGCCTTCGCCGGTCCGCTCGCCACGGGCGTGATCGGCATGGTGGCCGCAGGAAACTGGGCGGACAGGCGTGGGCCGGCCGCCCCGCTGTACGCATCCGTTGCGCTGTTCGCGGCCGGGCTGCTCATCGCCGGTACCGCGCTTTCCATGCAGATGCTCGTGGCCGGCAGGCTGGTCCAAGGCCTCGGCGGAGGCGCCATGACCGTGGCGCTGTATGTGGTGATCGCCCGGGTCTACCCCGCCAGGTTGCATGCCCAAGTCTTTGCCGCGTTCTCGGCGGCCTGGGTCATTCCCTCGATGATCGGTCCCTTCGCCGCCGGCGTGGTTGCCGAGTTGAGCAGTTGGCACTGGGTGTTCCTCGGGGTCGTGGGTTTGGTGGTTCCGGCCTTGGCAATGATCCTTCCCGCCATGCGGGGGGTGCGGTCCACGCCGGACGCGCGGGAGGCGGGCTCCTCGGAGCCAGGCTCCCCCAAGGCGGGCGCCGGAGAGGCGAAGCCTGGAGGCGCCGATGTTCCCTGGGCCTTCGGCCGCATGGGGTGGGCCGCGCTCGCCGCCCTTGCGGTTCTCGGCCTGAACCTCTCCGGACAGCTGCCCGGCGTCGGATGGATGATCGCCGCCGTCGCGCTCGTCATCGCCATGCTGGCAGTGCGGCCGCTGGTCCCGCGCGGCACGCTCGGCGCGCACCGCGGATTGCCAAGCGTCATCCTCATGCGCGGAGTTGCCTCAGCAGCCTTCTTCGGTACCGAGGTTTACGTGCCGTACCTCCTCACGGAGCGGTACTCGTTCTCCCCGGCATTCGCCGGACTTGCGCTGACGGGATCGGCGATTGCCTGGGCAGCGGCGTCCGCGGTCCAGGGCCGCATGGGTTCCCGGCTCGGCAACGCCCTTGCAGTCAAGATCGGGTCTGCGCTGGTGCTCGGTTCGGTGGTCATCGTCCTCGTGACCACGGTGCTCGCGTGGCCCGCCGGAGTGGCGATTGCGGGCTGGCTGTTCGCGGGCGCCGGGATGGGCCTGATGTACCCGCGGTTGAGTGTCATGACCCTGGCGCTCTCCAAGCCCGAGGATCAAGGCTTCAACAGTTCTGCGATGTCCATCTCCGATTCCCTCGGCGGCGCCCTCTCGCTCGCCGTGACGGGTCTCGTCTTCAGTGCGCTGACGACGACGGCGGGTTCCTTCGCGGGGGTGTTCGTCCTGACGTCGGCCATCGCCGTCGTCGGGCTCGTCATTGCGCCACGGGTCGCGGCCCGGCGGCCTTCTGGTGCTGAACATGCGGTGGACGCCGAGGCGCACCGCGCAGCCGAAGCGGACGACGTGCGGGCCTAGGACGTGTGAGCCCCGGATGTCCGGGTGGCCCGGAGCACGCTGTCGATGGTGGTGGCGTGTTGGCCGTCAGGGCCCGTCACCGCGCGTTCGCGGGAATCGGCAACGTTGATCCGCCACGTCCCCGGACCGTTTGTGAGCGCCTCGACCAAGTCCTCGGGAGTGAAGAACTTGTCTTTCATGTCCTTGTGCCCGCTCCACGGAGTCAGGCCATCCGGATGATGCCCGACAACCAACAAAGCGCCGCCGGGAGCCACGGCCGCCGCGGCCGAGGCCAGGAAATCGCGCCACGGAAGAAGCGGAGAATGCAGGAATTGGGAGGACACCAGATCGAAGCCCGCTTCCGGGTGCCACGAGCCGAAATTCCGTTGCAGCCACGTGATCCGGTCCGGTAGCCCGACGTCGACGGCATGGGCTTCTGCCCGTTCGAGCGCGACGGCGGAGACGTCCACCGCGGTCACCGTCCAGCCATGCTGGGCGAGCCAGATGGCGTCCGCACCCTCCCCGCAGCCGAGATCCAGGGCGGTGCCGGGAGCCAGTCCCTTGGCTTCCGCGATGAGCTGCGGATTGGGATTCCCGCTCCACCTCTTCGCCTTCTCCCGGTAGACCTCGTCCCAAAACTGCGCCGGGTCGGCGTCCTGGTCAGGGTTGCTGTGAAGGTGGGCTCCGCTGTCGTGGATTTCGCCGTGAAGGTGGGCTCCGCTGTCGTGGATTTCGCCGTGAAGGTGGGCTCCGCCGTCGTGCTGGTGCGTCATGGCTCAAGCCTGCCCCGAGGTGCCCCCGCGAGGCAACGCCTGTACCCACCCAACTGACTCGCAGTTGTTGTCGTTATAAGCCCTCAAAACGACAACAACTGCGAGCTAGTTGGGGGACGGGGACCGCATGAAAGTACCCTGTGGAAAGGCCCGCGGCCCGCGGATGCTAGAATAGATCTACTTGATGTGCAGTGATGCCCGCTTAGTCCCCGAATTTGGCTTGGTTCCAAACTTGGGAAGTGGGCTTTTTTCATGTGAGAGGCACATCCTGCGTCGATGAACGCGTTTTCTCTGGTCCCGGCCACGGCTTATTGCCTACCGGTCGATCACTGACTTTTTCCTCGGCGAACCCTTGGCCCAACCGGCGTCGGGGGACGATGTCCGTTGGACACCGCCAGAAAGACCCTTGAAACACATGACTACTTTTGCTGCCCTTGGCACGCCCAAGGCCATCGCCGAGTCCCTCGCTGCAGATGGCATTGAAGAAGCTTTCCCCATCCAGGTCAAGACCCTCCCGGATACGCTCGCAGGCCGCGACGTCCTGGGCCGTGGCCGCACCGGCTCCGGCAAGACCATCGCTTTCGCTATCCCGCTTGTGGCACGTCTCGCCGAGCGCGAAGCCAAGCACTTCCGCAAGCCCGGCCGCCCCATGGGACTGGTCCTCGCGCCGACCCGTGAGCTGGCCACCCAGATCAACGCCACCATCGAACCGATGGCCAAGGCCATGGGCCTGAACACCACGGTCATCTACGGCGGCATCTCGCAGGCACGCCAGGAAAAGGCGCTGCGCGCCGGCGTCGACATCGTCATCGCTTGCCCGGGCCGCCTCGAGGACCTCATCCGCCAGCGCATCCTGACCCTCGAAGCCGTCGAGATCACGGTCCTGGACGAGGCCGACCACATGGCAGACCTCGGCTTCCTCCCGGTGGTCAAGAAGCTCATGGACATGACCCCCACCCAGGGCCAGCGCCTGCTCTTCTCTGCGACGTTGGACAACGGTGTTGACAAACTGGTCAACCGTTACCTGTCCAACCCGCTGACCCACTCCGTGGACGACCCCCAGGCCGCCGTCACCACCATGGAGCACCACGTCCTGGTGGTCAACGACCAGACCGTCAAGAAGCAGCTGATTGTCGAGCTGGCCTCCGGCGCCGGCCGCCGCGTCCTCTTCATGCGGACCAAGCACCACGCCCGCAAGCTCGCCAAGACCCTGACCGACTGCGGCATCCCTGCCGTCGATCTTCACGGCAACCTGTCGCAGAATGCCCGTGACCGCAACCTCGCCGAGTTCTCCAGCGGTGAGGTCCGGGTCCTGGTGGCCACCGACGTCGCGGCCCGCGGCGTGCACGTCGACGACGTCGAACTCGTCATCCACGTCGACCCGCCCACAGAGCACAAGGCTTACCTGCACCGCTCAGGCCGTACGGCCCGCGCAGGTTCCGACGGCACCGTGGTGACGCTGACGCTCCCCGAGCAACAGTCCGACGTCAAGAAGCTCATGAAGGCTGCCGGCGTCGACGTCTCGTTCGAACGTGTCACGGCCAACTCTCCCCTGATTGCCGAGCTCGTGGGCCAGGTCGCCGACAAGGTTGATCCCCGCACCCGTGCGGCACTGCTCGCAGCGAAGACCCAGCAGCCGGGCGGCGGCACATCCACCGGTGCCAACGCCCAGCGCAAGCGCAACCGCCGCACCACCCAGGCTGCACCCACTGCGGGTGGCCGTGGTGGTCGCGGTGGCCGTGGCAAGGTTGCGGCCGAGCCCGTGCGCACCGACATCAACCGCGCCGAGCGCCGCGCAGCAGCGAACGACGACGTCGCCCGCAGCACGCGTGGACGCGGCAACGCAGCTTCCGCTCACCGCAACGACGTTCCTGCTGCTCGTGGCCAAGGTGCGCAGGGTGGTCGCAGCGGCCGTCCGGCAACCGGCCAGCGTGCAGCCGCGGGCAACCGCTCGGCGTCGGCCCCGCGCACGGAATCCGCAACTTCAACGCGCACCGGTGGCAACAAAGCTGTCTGGTCCTCGAACACGGGTGGCAACTCCGGTGGCTCCTACGGCTCGGGCTCGGGCAATTCAGGTGCCGGTCGTCCGGCCCGCAGCGGCCCGCGCCGTGCCTCGGCTCCGGCGTCGAACGAGCGCCGCGGCCGCTAAGCCGCGCGGGGTCTAGGGGCTCCCGTCCCCGTAGGGACTACCACCCGCGTTCGCGCCATTCCGCAAGGTGTGGCCGCTCTGCACCGAGCGTGGTCGGATCTCCATGGCCCGGATGCACCACGGTGTCGTCCGGGTAGGCCTCGAACAGACGTTCGCTCACATCGTTCAACAGCGACGTGAAGCGGGCGGCATCGTTCTGCGTGTTGCCAACTCCTCCGGGGAACAACGAGTCGCCGCTGAAAATGTGCGCTGGCCCTTCGGGGTCCAGGTACACGTAGGCGATCGAACCCGGGGTGTGGCCGCGCAGGTGCACAGCGGTGATGTCGAAACCGTCGAAGTTTCCCACGTCCCCATGGTGCAACTGCACGTCCACGGGCACTGGGAGCGCGTCGGCGTCGTCCACTCCGGCCGAGGTCTTCGCGCCCGTAGCTTCCACTAACCCGGGCAGCGCGCGGACGTGGTCCCAATGCTGGTGGGTGGTGGCGATGAGGGCAAGTTTCGGTGGCGATGCGGCGTCGGCGACCGACTCCGCAAGCATTGCTTGGATCGCCGGAAGGTCGTCCGCGGCGTCGATCAGGAGTTGCGCGCCGCTTGCCTTGGCGGTGAGCAGGTACACGTTGTTGTTCATCTCGCTGACCGAGATTCGCCGGATGGTGATGTCACGCAGTGAATGAATGAGTGAGTCCATTCGTCCACTCTACGGAAGCCGCCTGCGGCTCACCGACTACTCGCGGCCCTGTGAAACCCAGGTGGGATCCGCGGACCGTGAGCCGACGACGGCGTCCGCGGCGCCGTCGAGCACGTCCAGTTGGGCGGCACTCAACTCGAGCGACAAGGAACCCAGGTTCTCATCGAGGCGGTGCGCTTTGCGCGTTCCGGGGATGGGGACCACGCTGAGCTGGAGGCGGCGGCCCTGGGCGTAAAGCCAGGCCAGAGCCACCTGGGCGGGAGTTGCCTCCCGGCCGGTGCTCTCGGACAGCTCGGCGGCCACGGCCCGCACTGCGGCAACAACTGCCTGGTTGGCGTCGAGTGCGCCGTCCGCAAAACGGGGGATGCGGTGCCGGAAATCGTTCTCGCCGAGTTGCTCGGCGCTGACGGTGCCGGTGAGGAATCCCCGGCCAAGCGGCGAATAGGGTACGAAGCCCACACCCAGCTCTGCCGCGGTCGGGACGACGTTGCGCTCAACGTCCCGGCTCCAGATGGACCACTCGCTTTGCACGGCTGCGATCGGGTGCACGGTGTTGGCTTCCCTCAGCTCCTCGGCTGTCACTTCCGACAGGCCAAGGTGCCGGACTTTGCCAGCCCGGACAAGCTCTGCCATGGCCTCCACGGTTTCCACAATCGGAACGCGGAGGTCGCGGCGGTGCATGTAGTAGAGGTCGATGACGTCGGTGCCCAGGCGGCGGAGGCTCGCTTCCGCCGCCTGGGCCACGTACGCGGTATCTCCCCGGACATCGGTGTAGCCCTCGCGCGGGTTGCCCACGATGCCGAACTTGGTGGCCAACTGAACCTCGTCGCGTCGGTCCCTCAGCAGCTTCGCGATCAGTTCTTCGTTGTCGCCCGCGCCGTAAATGTCGGCGGTGTCAATGAAGCTGATGCCTGCATCCACGGCGTGATGCAGCGTCTTGAGGGATTCGGCGGGATCCACCTCGCCGTACACGGGGGTCAATGCCATCCCGCCGAAACCGAGGGGGCTCACGGTCAGGCCGTCACCGAGTTGTACGTTCGTGGTTTCCGGGCTCATGGTGCTTCTCCTTCGCCGAGTGTTCGTCTCACTGCTGGCAACCCCGTGGCGCGGGGGAGTATTCCGCGCTTATCGTTGGGCGGGCTCGCTCACTTCTTCACGCTTCTCCGTGGGAAGGGCCTTCAACCCGGCCGCGCAACCCACGATTCCCGCAATGAACAGCAGCTTGAGCGGGCTGGCCGGTTCGACGCCGGTGGCCATCGCCCAGCCAACGGTCAGTGCTGCCCCGATCCCGACCCAGACGGCGTACGCCGTGCCCAGGGGAATCCGTTTTACTGCGATGCCGAGTCCGATCATGCTGAGGCTTGCCGTGACGGCGAAGACCACGGTGGGGAGGGCTTCGCTGAAGCCGTCGGACAGCCCGAGAGCCGTCGCCCATACAGCTTCGAGCACGGCGGAGGCCAGCAGAATGGCCCATGCGAACTTGGCGGTCATGGCTACGCCACCACTTTCAAGCCGACCACGCACACACCGATTCCGGCGAGCAGGAGCAGCCGGGCCGCCGTCGGGCGCTCAACTTTGGTGATCATCGCGTATGCCGCCGTGAGGACGACGCCGACTCCCACCCACACCGCATACGCGGTTCCGGTGGGGATGGATTGCATCGCGAAGGCCAGGCCCGCGGTACTCGCAACCACGGTGACGAGGAAGACGGCTGAGGGCAGCGGCTTGCGGAAGCCCTTGGAGCGGTGGAGAGCTGCGGCCCAGACGGCCTCTAGAGCGCCGGACAGAATGAGGATTAACCACGACATGACAGATCCTTTGGCCAGTCTTGTCGCGTGCCGGGTACTGAACCGTCGTCCGGAGGTCCCTCTGCGGGCCTTCCTTCGAGGCTAGCAAATCCCGACGCCGGGTGGCCAGCTTTGGTGGCGAGCCTCACCAAGGGACATGTCGCCGCTGGGACTAGGAGTGCGCATGCTCCACGCGGTCGATGGAGATGACAGCGAGGAAGCCACGGCCCAGGATTTCCGGGCTGCGGGTATCGGAACCTACTACCGCGTCGTAGCGCGCGAGTTCCACAGACTGGGGCTCTGCAGGCGCGGCGGCAGTTCCACCATCCGGGCCGTCCCCGGACACAGCCGATTCCGCGGGCTCCGCGCCGGGACTAACAGAAGCCTTGCCCTCCAAAAGGACTGCCAACTGACCTTGGAACACCGGGTGTGCGCGCTTCTTGGAGAGCTCGATGATGGACGTGTAGCCCTTGAATTCGCCGGCCCTGGCGATCACATTGAGGTCCCGGATGTCGCCGGTCGGGAGTGCGCTGGCCGAAGCCGCCTCGCCGGAAAACCGGAAAGGCCGGTACTTTTCCAAGGGGTGCTCTTCGCCGTCCACCGTGAGCAGCAGCAATTCGCCGTCGATCACGGTGATGACGCGCTCCATGCCGGGGAACGTCGAGAAATCGCCGGCCGATCCGACGTCGGCGATGCTGACCCGCCAGTCCCATGCTCCGTCCTGCGCCGATGCCACTTTCGGATGACTGGCGAGTTCGCGGGTCACCCCGCCTCCGTTGCGCCACGGTTCGGGTTTGAGCTCGGCAAAGCGGATGATCTCCATGCGCTCCAGCCTAGCCCGGGCCCGCGGTTGGCCGGCTGAACGCTCGCGTAACATCGGTGCAATCTTGGTGCGGTTCAACAATCCCGGAGGCCCTTGCTAACGTCGTAGGGAGGGAAACGGTTGGAGGCGCGGCATGTTCGTCAAAGTGTGTGGTTTGAGCACGCCCGAATCCGTGCAGGCCGCTGTCGAGTCAGGCGCGGACGCCGTAGGTTTCGTGCTGACGAAGAGCCCGCGCGAGGTATCGCCCGGCCGTGCCCGGGATCTACTGGCCCATGTACCGGAAGGTGTCGCCGCCGTCGGGGTCTTCCGCCACGAGACAGCCGCCGATGCCGTCGCAACCGCGCTCGAAGCCGGCCTCGAGTGGGTCCAGCTCCACGGAAGCCGCGCGCCGGAAGACGTTAAGACCGTGCACGACGCCGGCATGCGGCTTATCCGGGCCGTCACCATGGGTGCCGCCCCGCACGAGTTCGAAGAGTGGGGCGAGGAACTTCTCCTGATCGACGCCGCCGTGCCGGGATCGGGCGAGGCATGGGACTATGCCTCGGTCCGGAACCTGGGCCTTGGTGCGCGCCACTGGTTGTTGGCCGGAGGATTGACCCCGTCCAACGTCGGAGCCGCGGCGCTCGAAGCCGAGGCCTGGGGCGTCGACGTGTCCAGCGGCGTGGAGTCCTCCCGCGGAGTCAAGGACCTCGACCTCGTGCGCGCCTTCGTCCAAGCCGCCAAAGCCTGACGTCCCCCCCCCGACGCGCGCTCACCTTTAACGCCTTTCCCCCCAACGCTCGCTCACCTTTAACGCCCTTTCGCCAAACGCTCGCTCGGATGATGTGAGCGGGCGTCTGCGGTTTTGCCCCCAAAAGTGAGCGAGCGCCGCAAGAAGCCCTTGACAGCCGCCGTCCGTCGTCGCATATTTAACACATCGGCTAATTAACCGGGATGTTAAATATAAAGGCGCAAGAAATGTCCACAGACCGGCTCAGTCTCATCTTCTCGGCACTTGCCGACCCCACACGAAGGGCCATTTTGGCCCGGCTTTCGGAGGGTGACGCCACCGTGAACGAGCTTGCCGAACCGTTCGACATCAGCCTTCCCGCCGTCTCCCGGCATCTCAAAGTCCTGGAAAAAGCAGGGCTGATCAGCCGGAGCCGGAGTGCGCAGTGGAGGTCTTCCAAGCTTGAAGTGGAACCACTGCGCGAAGCCACCGAGTGGATGGACAAATACAGGCGCTTCTGGGACGCCAGTTTTACCCGCCTCGACGCCCACCTACGCAAGATTCAGCACGATTCAGAGGATCCAGGAGTCAAACCATGAACACCGAACAGCACATCCTTACCATGACCCGCGATTTCGATGCGCCACGCGAGCTCGTCTTCGACGCCTTTGTGGACCCCGAGCAGCTCGCCGCATGGTTCGGGCCTGTCGGAGTGGATTCGCCGCGCGAGCGGATCGTCGTCGACCCTCGTGTGGGCGGAGCCTGGCAGCTCGTCATGACCTGGGACGAGAACGGGGTCGCCAAGGAATCACCCATCGACGCGGTCATCACCGCATACGACCCGCCCGCCCTGCTGGTCGCCACCCAGAAAGCAGAGCCCGACGCCGGAATCACACTCTTGCTGGAAATGCGCCTTGAGTTCGAGGTACTGGATGGCGGCCGCACCCGGCTTCATCTCACCCAGGGCCCCTTTGACTCCGACGAATGGGTGGACATGACCCGCGAGGGATGGGGCACCTCGTTCACCAAACTGGACACGTTGCTGGTGCGGGAATAGGGAAGCGGTCCAAAAGGGGGCCGAAGTCAACTTGGAAGGTCGGTGCCCATCCGGGCTACACTCCACGGCGGGGACAGAATGCCATTGCTCTGGAGACCGAACGGTTCCGGAGACCGACGATCAAGCAGAATGCGACCTTTGAAAATTTCTTCCAAACTTCTTAACGGCCCTATCCGATACCTGACAGTCGCCCTCTTCGCCGCACTGGCGCTGTCCGGCTGCTCCACACCAGGAGGGGGATCCGCAGCGGCGGGCACGCCGTCGTCCTCTTCCACGGGCGACCCGGCATCCGCAAGTGCAAGCCCGACTCCATCATCGGGGCCATTCGGGGGCTTCGCGTCGGCGGCCGAAATGTGCTCCACCATCTCCAAAGAAGCTACGGGAGCGTCGTTGTTGCCAATGTCGGCGGCGCAAGGCAAGACCGCCGAGCTGGAGCAATACAAGGCCGAGCTCGCCGCAACGGCGGATCGTGTCCCGGACGCGCTCAAGGCTGATTTCACCAACCTCAAGGACACTGCGATTGCCGGCTTGAAAGACCAGACCGTCTACTCAAGCGGCAAGTTCGAAAAGGCGATGGCTCCCGTTACCACTTGGCTGAGCGCCAACTGCAACTAGCGGTTTTATCCACTTAAGCGAATGAACAGCTAGCGCAGTCCCGTTGCCGCGGCAAGAATGGCTTCATGCAGCTGCCAGTCATGCCTCCTGTCGCACCCATGCTTGCCAAGGCGGTTGGTGCCGTCCCGGATGGCGCCATGAGCTACGAACCCAAATGGGATGGTTTCCGCTCCATCGTTTTTCGTGACGGTGACGACGTCGAAATCGGTAGTCGCAACGAGAAGCCGATGAACCGGTACTTCCCGGAGCTCATCGAGGCGTTGAAGGCAAACCTGCCGGAACGCTGCGTCCTCGACGGCGAGATCATCCTGGTCGGCAAGTCCGGTGACCGCTTGGACTTTGAAGCCCTCCAGCAACGCATCCATCCGGCAGCCAGCAGGGTCAAGCTGTTGTCCGAGCAGACGCCGGCGAAATTCGTGGCCTTCGACCTGCTCGCCCTTGGCGATGAGGACTTCACGGGACGGCCCTTCGCCGAACGGCGGGCAGCGCTTGAACAAGCGCTCGCAGACGCCGCCGCTCCCATCCACCTCACTGCGGCAACCCGGGACAAGGGAACTGCGGAGCAGTGGTTCAACCAGTTCGAGGGCGCAGGCCTGGACGGCCTGCTCGCCAAGCCGCTGGATGGTACCTACCAACCGGACAAGCGCGTGATGTTCAAGGTCAAACACCAGCGGACCGCCGACTGCGTCGTGGCCGGCTACCGGGTTCATAAGACGGGTGACGATCTTATTGGTTCGCTATTGTTGGGGCTTTATGACGACGGCGGCAGGCTTTCCAACGTGGGCGTGGTGGGATCCTTCTCGATGCAGCGGCGCAAGGAACTGTTCGACGAACTCCAACCCCTCGTGACCGGGTTCGAGGGGCATCCCTGGGCATGGGCCGAGCAGGAGGAAGGCAGCCGGACACCCCGCAACGCCGAAGGGAGCCGCTGGAGCGCAGGAAAGGACCTGTCGTTCACGCCCCTGCGGCCAGAACTCGTGGTGGAAGTGGCTTACGACCATATGGAAGGGGAACGGTTCAGGCACACAACGCAGTTCGTGCGGTGGCGGCCGGACAGGGATCCGGAGTCGTGCACCTATGAGCAGCTTGAGGAACCCGTGAAGTTCGATTTGTCAGCGGTCCTGGACACCGGGAAACCATAAATCAGGGGGATTTCAGGGCGAACCCTTAGGCCCAGGCCGCATCCAGCAAGGGACAATGGGAGATATGAAAACGCTGCTCAACATCATCTGGCTCGTCTTCGGCGGCTTCGTCCTGGCCTTGGGATATTTCATGGCCGGAATCGTCTGCTGCTTGTTGATCGTCACCATCCCGTGGGGCATCGCGTCGTTCCGGATTGCCTCGTACACGCTGTGGCCGTTTGGCCGCATGGTGGTGGACAAGCCCGGGAGCGGGGGCGTCTTTACGCTCCTAGGCAATGTCATCTGGTTGCTGGTCGCGGGCATTTGGATCGCGATCGGGCACGTGGTCACGGCCTTCGCCATGGCCATCACCATCGTTGGGATCCCGCTGGCCATAGCCAACCTGAAGCTCATTCCGGTATCGCTCATGCCGCTGGGCAAGCAGATCGTGCCGAGCAACCGACCGTTCGTCAGCACCTACCGCTAGCACGGCGACGCCGGCCACCCGAACCCCGGCGTCGGGCAGCGGGCGCCATGGAGTGTTCCGGAGTAGCGTAGGCGGTGTCTGCACTGCCTCCCCTCGAAAGGAACAGTCCATGTCCGCCGCCAGGAACACTGTTGCCAAGAACATCGTCTCCACCCTCAAAGCCAACAATGTCCAACGCGTCTACGGGATCCCCGGGGATTCGCTGAACGGTTTCACGGACGCGCTGCGGGAAGAGGAGAGCATCCGTTGGGTGCACGTCCGGCACGAGGAAGCCGCGGCGCTAGCGGCCGCCGCCGAGGCGGGCCTCACGGATGAACTCGCGGTGTGCGCCGGATCCTGCGGCCCGGGCAACCTTCACCTGATCAACGGCCTCTACGATGCCAACAAGTCCAGGGTTCCGGTGCTGGCCATCGCCGCCCACATTCCCAGCGAAGAGATCGGCAGCCAGTACTTCCAGGAGACGCATCCCCAGGAGTTGTTCCGGGAGTGCAGCGTTTATGTCGAGCACGTCGCGCATCCTTCCCAGATGCCCAGGGTCTTGGAAATCGCCATGCGGACGGCCGTCGAGAAGCGGGGCGTCGCCGTCGTCGTGATTCCCGGTGACGTGGCCCTCGCGGAGGCGCGGAGTGACCGGACCTCCGTGATCCGGGCCGCCCGGCCGGAGATCCGGCCCAACCCCCGGGAGCTCGCCGAGGCAGCGGACATCCTCAACGCGGCCGGCAAAGTCACCATCCTGGCCGGTGCCGGCAGCGCGGGTGCGCACGCCGAGGTCATGGGCCTGGCGGACGCACTGGGCGCGCCGATCGTCCACGCCATGCGCGGCAAGGAGCACATCGAATACGACAACCCGTTCGACGTCGGCATGACCGGCCTTTTGGGCTTCAGTTCCGGCTATCGCGCGATGGAGAGCTGCGAAGCCTTGCTCATGCTGGGCACCGATTTTCCGTACCAACAGTTCTACCCGGAGAACGCAAAGATCATCCAGGTGGATATCAGGGGCGAGCAACTCGGCCGGCGGTCCCGGATCGATCTTGGCCTGGTGGGCACGGTCAGGGACACTGCAGCCTCGCTTCTGCCCTTGATCGAGCGCAAGGTAAAGCGCACACACCTGAGTACCTCGCTCAAGCATTACGCCAAGTCGCGCGCCAAACTCGATGACCTGGCTTCGCCGGCGAAGGACGGCCAGCCGATCCACCCGCAGTTCGTGGGCAGGCTCGTGGATGAGTTGGCCGGCCCGGATACGGTTTTCACGTGCGACGTCGGGTCCCCCACCGTGTGGGCGGCCCGGTACCTGAGCATGAATGGCCGACGCCGGCTGCTCGGCTCGTTCAACCACGGAACCATGGCCAATGCACTGTCGCACGGAATCGGTGCGGCGGCCGCGTATCCCGGGCGCCAGGTGGTGGCCCTCGCGGGGGACGGCGGCCTGACCATGCTTCTCGGCGAGCTGATCACCTTGGTGCAGAACAAGCTCCCGGTCAAAGTGGTGGTTTTCAACAACTCCTCGCTGAACTTCGTGGAGCTCGAAATGAAGGCCGCCGGATTCGTCAATTTCGGCACTGAGCTCGAGAATCCGGACTTCGCCAAACTGGCAGAATCGCTGGGCATCCGCGGAATCCGGGTGGACAACTCCTCCGGGTTGAAGGCGGGGTTGGCTGAAGCCTTCGCGCACGACGGTCCGGCCCTCATCGACGTCCGCACGGCCCGGCAGGAACTGTCCATTCCGCCGGCGATCAGTGCCGAGCAGGTCAAGGGCTTCACGCTCTACGCGATCCGGACGGTACTCTCCGGCCGCGGCGACCAGCTCATCGACCTCGCGAAGACCAATATCCGCCAGATTTTCTAGCCGGAATCGTTACCGGGCGGGGCCAGCCGTCACGGCTCCGGTGCGCAGATCGAAACTGAAGCTGCGCTCGATCACCCGCGCGCCGCCGTCGTGCGCCACCGCAAAAGTCAGCTCAAGCGAGTCCCGCGCCAGATCCTCCTCGGTGACCGTGCATACCGGCGTGAAATACAGTGCTTCAGCGCCGGATGCCAGATCGGCGGGCGGGAAGTCCGCCGGGTTCGCGTGCGGTCCCAGGAGTACGACGCCGGATGCGGCCTGGGTGCCGAGGTTGCGGGCGCGTCCGGTGAACGCGAGGATGTCCCCGGCTTTGTAGCCCGGAATGATGGGCCCGTAGTTGAGGTCTTGGGCTTCGCGGGTTCCGAGGATCTGCGCCTGCTCCGCTGAGTATCCTTGGCCGATTTCCTTCCACGTCTGAACGTCCCAGTCACGATCGTTGTCCGAGGGGAGGACATGGAATTCACCGGCGTTCTGCCACACAGAGGGCCGGCCGGGAGTGATGGAGCGCAGTTCCATGTGAAACTCGAGGTGGTCGGGCTGGGTTCCCGGCGCACCCGCCGGGCCCGCCGCACCCGCCGGGCCCGCCGCACCCGCCGGGCCCGAAAGCTGCTCCGTCAGCTGATCCACCGGCACGGAAACGAAGACGATCTCGCGGTATCCCTGCCGCTCGTACAAGACGCCGATGTTGCCGTCCGGAAGCCGCGCCGCAGTCGAGTAGGCCGAGCTTCCCTCGCAGAGGACCAGCTTGGCGGGCCAGCTGGCCCCGTTGTCCGTGGACAGGCTGAGGACCGTATTGCGGCGCAGGGAAGTGTCCTGGTTGTTGCTCGCGAGCAGCCAGCTGCTCGTGTCCGGGGTGGCCAGGGATGCCACATTCGGCAGGCCGTCGAAGCGGACAAGCGAGCCGTTGTCGCTCGGGTCGGGGAGGTCCCCGACCGGTTCCAGCAGGCTCCACGTCTCGCCGCCGTCATGGGAGATTGCCGCCAGCCGCCGGGGCGTGGCGCGCGAGTGCAGGAGGAGGCGGCCGTCGTCGAGGCATGCCACTTTGTTTTCGTTGGGGCCGACCCCATCCGGACCCTTTCCGATGAGCGATCCGAGCGTCCAGTTCTCGCCGTGGTCGTCGCTGTATGCGGAAGCCGCCATGATTTCGCCGTCGACGAGCACCACGAACTGCTGGACCAGTCGCCCGGCGAACGGACCGGCGTGCATCTGGATTCCCTGACCGGCTGCGGCGAAAATCCCCGTGATGCCGCGGTCGCCGGCACGAGCGCCCGGAACACCGCCCCGCTTGAGCTGTCCGGTGAGCCGCCGATGCTGCCAGGTGACGCCGTCGTCGTCGGAAAAGCTGACATCGCAGTGCTGCACGTCGTCATCGGGTTCCAGGCCGCCTACCGCTTCGAAGAAACCGGCATGCGTCCCCGCGGCATGGAACATGAAGATCCGCCCGGTCACTGCGTCCACCAAGAGGCTCGGATCGCCGTAGCCATTGAGCCCCGAGCCGCTGCGGACTACGCGCTGTTCCTCCCAGCTGCGGCCATTGTCCGTGCTGCGCCGCAGCAGGAGATCGATCGGATTGGGCAGGTCGTCCAAGTTCGGCCGGCCGTCATAGGCGGCGAGCACTGTCCCCGCCGTCGAGACGGCCAGCGCCGGTATGCGGTACTGCCGGTAGCCTCCCGTGCCGCGCACCGCCAGGACGTGCTCGACGTCGGGACGGGCTTGGGGGAGTGCGGCACCACGGCGCTGGAGGTAGGAGGTCACACCTCCATGATACGAGACGACGCCTTCGGCTGGAACGACCCTTAGCTGATCCTGCGCCGGTAGGCGGCCGTGGCGAAGAAGTACGCGATAATCAGGATGCCGAGGCACCATGCGAGGGCGACCCATATGTCGTTTCCGATCGGCCGTTGTTCAAACAGATCCTGGATCGTGTTGACGATCGAAGTGACCGGTTGGTTCTCGGCGAAGGCGCGCACGGGACCCGGCATGGTGGCCGTCGGGACGAAGGCCGAACTGATGAACGGCAGGAAGATGAGCGGGTAGGAGAACCCGCCGGCACCGTCCACTGACTTCGCTGTCAGGCCTGCAATGATCGCGAGCCAGGTGAGTGCCAGGGTGAACAGCGCCAGGATTCCAACGATCGCGAGCCATGCCAGCAGGCTTGCGGAGGTGCGGAATCCCATCAGGAGGGCCACCAGCATGATGATCACGAGCGAGAGCCCGTTCGCCACCATGGAGGTCAGCACATGTGCCCACAGGACCGATGATCGTGCGATCGGCATGGAGTGGAACCGCTCGAAAATGCCGCTCTTCATGTCGGTGAACAAGCGAACAGCGGTGTACGCGATGCCCGAGGCGATCGCGATCAGCATGATTCCCGGCAGCAGGTAATTGACGTAGTTCTCCGTGCCTGTCCTGATGGCGCCGCCGAACACGTAGACGAAAAGCAGCATGAGGGCGATCGGCGTGATCGCGGTGGTGATGATGGTGTCCGCGCTGCGGAAGATGTGACGCATGGAGCGGCCTAGCAAGACGGCCGTGTCTCCGAAGAAATGTGTGCTCATGACTGCTCCTTACTTGACGCGACCTTGCCCTCGTTCCCCACCAGTGCGAGGAAGATGTCCTCCAGGCTGGGCTGTTTTTCGACGTACTCGACCTTCGCCGGTGGAAGTAGTTGCTTGAGCTCGGCGAGAGTCCCGTTCGCGATGATGCGCCCTTGATGGAGGATGGCGATGCTGTCCGCGAGTTGTTCTGCCTCGTCGAGATATTGCGTGGTGAGCAGGACGGTGGTGCCCCGTTTCGCGAGCTCCTGGATTACCTGCCACACCTCGATGCGTGCTTCGGGGTCGAGTCCGGTGGTCGGCTCATCGAGGAAGATCACCTCGGGCTGCCCGATCAGGCTCATGGCGATGTCAAGGCGACGGCGCATGCCTCCGGAATACGCGGACACCTTTCGGGACGCTGCCTCGGACAAGTTGAAGCGCGCCAGGAGATCGTCCGCCGCTTGCCCGGGGTCCTTCAGGTGCCGCAACTTGGCAACCAGCACCAGGTTTTCCCTGCCCGAGAGGATTTCATCGACCGCTGCGAATTGTCCGGTGAGGCTGATGGATTCCCGGACCTGCAGCGGGTGGGCCACGACGTCGAATCCGTTGACGGTCGCCGTGCCGGCGTCCGGACCGAGCAGCGTCGACAGGATTTTCACCATCGTGGTCTTTCCTGCTCCGTTGGAGCCGAGAAGGGCGAAGATGGTGCCCGGTGCCACGTCGAAGTCCACGCCGCGCAGCACGTGCAGCTCTTTGTAGGACTTTTCCATGCCCTGCACGCGGATCGCGGGTTCGCGGGTGGTGGATGCATTGCTCATGATTCCCGCTCCTTCCCATCGTCTCCGGCAGCGGCGTCGATCGCCTTGACCAGGCGTTCGCGCTCCTTGTTGATCCACTGACCGACCGTGTAGTTGCGCATGAACGTTTCGGCGAACTCCACGGGGTCGTCACCAACGATGTCGCGGATCGGCATCCCGTCCGCGGCGCTCTGTTCGAAGAGATCGGTGAGGTCCCCGAGCATCCGCAGCAGCACATCGCCCTTGGTGATGGCACCGAAGTACATCAGGTACCGTTCCAGCGCGGTCGCCGCCGCGCGATAGTCCGCGGGAAGCTGCTCCACGCGTGCCTTGTTTTGCCGGTATTGCTTCTTCTGTTCGAGCGATCCCGTAAGCTGCTCGATCCACCCTGCGGCCATGTTCACTTTCCTCCCTTTCGGAGCTGTTCCAGTCGCTCGGACAGGAAACTCCACGTATTCCAGAATTCGTCCAGTTCCTTTTCGCCCTGCTCGTTGAGCGAATAGACCTTGCGCGGCGGGCCCTTCTCGGACGGCCGTTTCTCGACGTCGACAAGGCCTTTTTGCTCGATCCTGACGAGCAGCGCATACACGGTGCCCTCGGCGATCTCGGTGAAGCCCTGGCCTCGGAGCAGCGTCGTGATTTCGTACCCGTACGCGGGATTCCCGGTCAGGAGGGCGAGAACGATGCCCTCGAGGGTCCCTTTGAGCATCTCCGTCATTTGCCTGCCCATCGGACACCTCCTTCCACTACTCAGTGTTACTAGCTACTGGTACATAGTACCGCTAAGTAGTGGAAGCGCAAGCCCCTTCGGAAACCGCACCGAAGTGCACTCAGGGCTGCTGGAACGCGCCGTCCCTCAAGAGGGCCACGGCGGTCCCGGCGTCAAGTTCGGCGGCAATCTCGACGTCGTCCGCGTGCCCTGCGTCGATCAACTCCCGGCCGCTGGAGCAATCCTGCAACGTGTGATGGAGCCGCGGCTCGACGGCGTTGAAAACAGCCATCGCCGCATCAGCCTCCGGCGAGAAACCTTCCCTGCCGTCTTCCGGCGTGAAGCCGCCCCGTCCGGCGGCAGCGAGTCCGGCAATGAAGGCGCCGGCCCCGATCTGATCCTCCAGGGCGGGCCGGAGGGAGCCGCCTGGCCACAGTTCACCGGCCGCGATCACCGCCACCACTAAATCCGGAGGGAGTTCGGCGGCCACCCACTCGGCGGTGGCGGCTGCGTTCCGCAGTGACACGGCCGCGATGAGCGGGACTTCCTGGGCGAGCTCATAAGCGATCGAAGAGCCGTTGGGCGAGGGCAGCACGACGCGGCTCAACGACCGCGCGTCCCGCAGGCTCGACGGCGAGAGGCTCAATCCGCCTCCACCCCGCGGACCAGCCAGCTGGGCATCGTGGTGGGCGGCGAAGTCCTCGGCCCCGGCGTCCTTCCACGCGTAGGGGAACACGATGGCACCGCGGTCGACGGCGACGCTGACGCATGTGGTGAAGGTGAGGACGTCAACCACGACGGCGAGGTCCGCTCCGGACGCAACCGCACGGGCGCCGTCGAGCCCCCATTCAAACCTCACGGTGAACGGAAGCTGCCGGTGCACCGTTCCCGCCATGGTCATGACAGTTCGGCCTCCAGGTTGCGGCGGGAGGCCTCCAGCCACAGGCTCCGCGCGCGTTCGCTGTGGAAGAGTGGATCCAAGGCGAGCAGATGGCGGACGACGGCGGCCCGGCCGGCAGCGAAGTCGGCATCGCTGACGTGGGCGTAGTCCTCGCGGACAGCAGCAAGGTAGCGGGCGTAAGCCGTTGGTTCCGCGCCGAGGATGGAGAGATCGGCGTCGCACAAGAGGGCGCCGAGTCGGTCTCCCGGTTCGGGGCTGTGGGTGGAGGTCAGCCTGACCAGCCGGGCAACTTCGTGGATCGTCGGTTCCGGGAGTCCCGCAAGAGCCAGGCGGTCCTCGGCCAGCCGGGCCGATTGCTCTTCGTCCTGCCCTGCGATTCCCTCGTAGACGGCGTCATGGAACCATGCGGCCAACGTCACTGAGCGCGCTGGCAGAGAGGGTTCGCTCAGGAGATCCAAGGCTTCCAGGACCGCCAGCAAATGCGTGCGGCTGTGGTATTTCCGATGGTCCTCGCCCCAGCGTTCGAGGAGCTCAAAACCCAGCTCCTCATGTCCTGGAAGAGCCGAATTCCAGCGCTCCAGCAAGGGTACGGTGAGCGCCTTGCTGCGTTGGCGGGCGGGGATCCGCAAGCCGCTCGCGATCAGTTTCCGCACAAGAATGCGCGCCTCCACGGGGATGGCGCCTGCGGACAGGAGGTCCTGGTAGCGGCGTTCCGGGACGTCGTAGTGGTCGCCGTCGAAGGCGCGCCCGGGAATCCCCGTCGCTTCGGCGAAGGCATGCAACTCCTCGAGCGAGGTGTCCGAGACGAGGTGGGAAAACACGGTCCCGTGCGCGGGCCACAGCGGCGGATCAACGTAGACGGCCATGGTCCGCGCCAGAGAACTAGGAGTTTTTCCGGGTGGCTACCGCAGAGAGAGCGGTCAAACCCTTTTCGAAGTCGCCGCCCACCATCTTGTCCATGTTCATGAACAAAGCGAAGATTTTGCCGAGGCCTTTGTTCTCGCCGGTCATGGTCCAGGTGACGCGGGTGCCGTCCCCTTCGGGTACGAACGTGAAACCCGTAGGATTGACTGCCTTCATCGGCTTGGTGAACTCGAGGCGGATGTCGATCCTGCCGGGCTCCTCCGAGCCGACGATTTCCATGGTTCCGGTGCCGGCCTTGTTGTTGCCGCTCCAGGCATACTTTGCTCCGACGCCGGATTCGTTGCCGGAATAGCTCCGGTTCAGCTTGGGGTCCACGGCTTCCCACGGAGACCACTTGGTCCACTCGTGGAAGTTGTTGACGAAGGGGAAGACGTCGGCGGGTGCGGCGGGGATCAGCGCATTGCGAGTGACTGTGAAGGGTGCCATGTGCATATCGTACGGCGCTTTGCCGGGATCGTGGGCGCGGGCCGAGTGCTGCGTTCCGGCACGCAGCGCGCGGCCCGGATCCACGATTTCGACGGCGGGTGCTCCCTTACATGCCCGGGACGTCGAGCGCTTCGTAGACGGTGATCGAGGCTTCGGGGGCCATGAGGAAATGCGGGTGGCCTTCGAGGAGCTTCAGCGCTCCGTCCATGTCTTCGGCTTGGAGGACGCTGTAACCGCCCACGCCGGTCTCTGCATCGGATACTCCAGAGTTCCCAACCACTTTGCCGCCACCGAGGGGTGTGCCAAGATCGGCAAGCCCAGCGCCAGCCTTCGCGGCCCAGTCCATCCACAGCTTCATGCCTTCGGCTGCTGCCTCAGGGGAGCTGCCAGCCATCATCGATTCCGCCGATTGTGGTGCATTGTAGAGAACTACGAACTTCTTCATTGCGTGTCCTTTTTCTCATGCGCGCCCGGGGGGGTGTTCCACCCGGTCACACCTGATCCTAGGGCCAGGGAACGCAAACAGCGAGGGACTTTTCACCGTAAGCGGGGAAGGCTATGGACAGCAGTTTCGCCGTCGGCAAACATGGAGCAGGAGGGACGCTTCGCCAAAGTTGAGCATAGTAGACTCAACTTTGAGAATTAGTCATCTTTCCCGAGAGGAGCTCTTCCATGGACGTCAAATTCACCACCAAGAGCCAGGAGGCTCTTTCCGCGGCGGCCATGAACGCCTCCACCGCCGGAAATCCGCAGGTGGAGCCAGCCCACTTGCTCAAAGCCCTCATGGATCAACGCGAGGGCGTCGCGGTGGCGCTCTTGCGCGCCACTGGAGCGGACCCGGATGCCGTGAGCGTCCAGGCGAGTTCGGCCATCAAGGCCCTGCCGTCGTCGTCGGGCAGTTCAGTGCAGCAAGCGCAGCTTTCCCGCCCTTCGATGCAGGCCATCCAGGCCGCCCAGAACGAGGCCGAGAAACTCGGCGATTCCTTCGTGTCCACTGAGCACCTCCTCTTGGGGCTCTCTGCCGGTAGCGACGCCGTGGGGAAGCTATTGCGCGACGCCGGCGCCTCCCACGAAGCGCTCCTCGCCGCCTTGCCGGGTGTCCGCGGTGACCGGAAAGTCACCTCGCAAGACCCGGAAAACACCTTCCAGGCGCTTGAGAAATACGGCACGGACCTCACCGCCGTCGCGCGCTCCGGCAAGCTGGATCCCGTGATCGGGCGGGACAGCGAAATTCGCCGAGTGGTCCAGGTCCTGAGCCGCCGCACCAAGAACAACCCCGTGCTGATCGGCGAACCCGGCGTCGGCAAGACCGCCGTCGTCGAAGGCCTTGCCCAGCGCATGGTGGCAGGTGACGTCCCGGAAAGCCTGCGGGGCAAGACCCTCATCGCGCTGGACCTCGCATCCATGGTGGCCGGCGCGAAGTACCGCGGCGAATTCGAGGAACGGCTGAAGGCCGTGCTGGAGGAGATCAAGAACTCCAACGGGCAGATCGTTACGTTCATCGACGAAATCCACACTGTGGTGGGCGCCGGTGCCACCGGTGAAAGCGCCATGGACGCAGGGAACATGCTCAAGCCCATGCTGGCCCGCGGCGAGCTGCGGCTCATCGGCGCCACCACCCTGGACGAGTACCGCGAGAACGTCGAGAAGGACCCTGCCTTGGAACGCCGCTTCCAGCAGGTCTACGTGGGCGAACCAAGCGTGGAGGACACCATCGGCATCCTCCGCGGCCTCAAGGAACGCTACGAGGCCCACCACAAGGTAGCCATCGCGGACTCCGCCCTGGTAGCCGCCGCCACGCTCTCCAACCGCTACATCTCGGGCCGTCAATTGCCGGACAAGGCCATCGACCTCGTGGATGAGGCGGCGTCCCGGCTACGCATGGAAATCGACTCGGCTCCCGAGGAAATCGACCAGCTCCGCCGTGCCGTGGACCGTCTCACCATGGAGGAATTGGCACTCGAGCGCGAGACGGATGCGGCCTCCATCGAACGCCTCGCCGCGCTCCGCGCGGACAAAGCGGACAAGAAGGAAGCCTTGGGTGCGCTGAACGCCCGCTGGGAAGCCGAGAAGGCCGGGCTCAACCGCGTGGGCGACCTCAAGGCAAAGATCGACGAATTGCGGTCCGCCGCCGAAAAGTTCCAGCGCGAGGGCGACCTTGAAGCTGCCTCGCGCATTCTCTACGGCGAACTGCCCGCGTTGGAGCGCGAGCTCAGCGCAGCAGCCGAGGAAGAATCCGCCCGGGAAGCGCGCGGTGAAGCGAAGCCCGCCCTGATGGTCGCGGACGAAGTCACGGCGGACGATATCGCGGAGGTTATTTCGGCCTGGACGGGCATCCCCGCCGGCCGCATGCTCCAGGGGGAATCCCAGAAGCTGCTGCACATGGAAGAGGAGATCGGAAAGCGGCTGATCGGTCAGTCCAAGGCCGTGGCCGCCGTCTCCGACGCCGTCCGCCGCGCCCGCGCGGGCATCAGCGACCCCAACCGCCCCACGGGTTCGTTCCTGTTCCTGGGCCCCACCGGCGTCGGTAAGACCGAGCTCGCCAAGGCACTCGCCGACTTCCTGTTCGACGACGAACGCGCCATGGTGCGGATCGACATGTCCGAATACGGCGAGAAGCACTCCGTGGCCCGGCTGGTCGGTGCCCCTCCCGGATACGTGGGCTACGAGGAAGGCGGCCAGCTCACCGAAGCGGTCCGCCGTCGCCCGTACTCCGTGATCTTGCTCGACGAGGTGGAGAAGGCCCACCCGGAAGTGTTCGACATCCTCCTTCAAGTGCTCGACGACGGCCGCCTCACCGACGGGCAGGGCCGCACCGTGGACTTCCGGAACACCATCCTGGTGTTGACCTCCAACTCGGGTAGCCAGTTCCTTGTGGATCCAACGCTGGACTCCACGGCGAAGCGGAATGCGGTCATGGCCGTGGTCAACGCCTCCTTCAAGCCGGAATTCCTCAACCGGCTCGACGAGATTGTGCTGTTCGATCCGCTCAGCGTCGACGAGCTCGCCAGGATCGTCGAATTGCACGTGGACGAGCTGACCAAGCGGCTGCACGACCGCCGGCTCACCCTTGAGGTCAGCGACGGCGCCCGTGCGTGGCTCGCGATGTCCGGTTACGATCCCGCCTACGGCGCCCGTCCGCTGCGAAGGCTGGTTCAACGCGAGATCGGTGACCGCCTGGCCAGGGAAATCCTTGCCGGACAGATCGCGGACGGCGACACGGTACTGGTGGACACCGCGGCCGACGTCGACGAACTCACCATCGAGGGTCTCGAGGCTTTGACGGGTCCCGACGGCGGTGCTCCGGCGGGTAGCGGCCTGACGGTGAGGCGGAAGGAATAGCTACTTCTGCAGCACGGATTCCTTGAGCGTGTTTCCCGAGTTCACCACGATGAAGCAGTCCACGCGGCGGTCGCCGTTGTCCCAGCTCGTGGCGCTCGGGTACACGTTCTGCTGCAGGAGCGCGTACTTCGTGGATGCCTCGTTGAGCACCAGATCACGGCAGATTTCGCGGCCTTTGTCACGCAAGGCAGTGGCGCCGGGGAAGGTGTCGTCAGCCTTGTACCGGAAGATGGCGCCCAGCTGGGCCGAATGGTCGGTGGTGCAGTCCACCACCTTGGACTTGATGGCGTTGGAGTCGAAATCGGCGAAGCAATCTCCCAGCTGGTAATCCTTTGCCTCCACATCCGCCGGGAGGGGACCGCGGCTGGTGGACGTGGCCGGCGCGGGGATGGGCGCGGCCGCCGGGCGGTTGGCCAGTGCCCCGACGAGGACCCAGATCACTACGCCGATCAGGATCAGCACGGCCAGCACGATGCCGCCAATGATGAGCCGATACCGCGTTATGGCGTCCAGGGCAGTCCGCAGGGACGAGCCTTTCTCGGAGGGAGCAGGGCCCTCGGGCCCGGTTTCGCCAGGCATGCCTGCATCGGGATACGTGCCCGAAGTCCCGGAATACCAGGTCCCGGAACCAGGGTCTACCGGCGACTCATTGTCGCCCGTACCGTTGTTGCCCTGGATCATGTTGTCCTGGCCCATGTCTGAGTTCGCGCCTTTCATGCCTGCCGCCCCATATTAGGGCGACTCTACCCAAGTTTTTCATGCCAATGAATGGAGATACTGCCAGGTGGAACTGTGACGGCGCTTTCGCGAAGCAAGTGGCAAGCAGTTGCTCCAGAAAGCATGTAATCTAGACATACGACAAATTGACCAAACATTCCGGGGCCTCACCGATCGCCAAGGTGACCACCTCCGGTCCAAGTACAAAAGGGGGTCACGCCATGGGGCGCGGCCGTCAAAAGGCAAAAGCTACCAAGCAGGCTCGGGACATCAAGTACTACTCCCCGAACACTGACTATTCGGCCCTTCAGCGCGAGCTGACTGGGCCATCAAGTCGTGCGACGAGCCGATTCGCGGATGATCCGCCGGAGCCGGACTACTCGGCTTACGAGGACAAGTACGCACAGGACTTGGAAGACGATGACGACGAGGTAGACACCCGCCGTATCGGATAGCTGTAGCAACAATCAGGTGCCTTTCGGCATCGAGTTGCGTACCGCCGTCGTACACGAGGTCGTTTGGCATCCCCGGATGCCTCCCAAAACGATAGAGCCCGTAGGGCGCGCCATGATTGGCGTGCGCTACGGGCCTTTTTCGTGCCCTTTGGCCGGTCAGTCCTTCTCGTGGCACAGATCCAGCAGGGGGATCAGTGTTTCGAGGTCGTTGGCGCGCGCTGCGGCCAGGATCTTCCGGTGGGCGTCCGCCACGCGCTCAAGCTTGGCGTCGTCCAAGGGGTACGAGCGGCTGATGAGCCGTTGAACAGGGTTGTCCCAGACGGATTCGAGGGTTTTCAGCAAGAATCCGTTGGGCGCAGGCGCCGCCAAGCCCAAATGGAACGCCCGCGTGGCGGTGAACAGTTCCTCCGGGTCGGCGCTTGCCGCACCCTCGGCGATAAGCAGCTCCAGCCTCGCAAGCTGAAGGTTGGTGTATTTTGCCCCACACTGCCTGATGGCCATGATCTCGAGGGCCTTGCGTACTTCGTAGACTTCCTCGACGGCTGATCGGGTCAGCGTCGTCGCGAAATACCCCGAGCCCGGGACCAAAGTGGCGAGTCCTTCGTGGACCAAGCGGTTCAGGGCGTCGCGGACCGGCGTCCGGGACACGCCGTATTCTTCGGCCAGCTGTTCCTGGACCAGGGGAGCGCCTGGCTCGACCACTCCGTTGACGATCTCATTGCTGATCCTGTCGTAGACGTGCTCGCTCAGCGGCCTCATCCCCTTGGCAGCTTGCGTGGCCATTCGCCTCATCCCCTTTTTCGTATCAAAACTCGTTCAATCCTACGTGCTTTACATCACAGGATTCACTGTATACAGTGAATCCAATTCTACCAACCCTGAAGAAAGTTGCCCTATGAGCCTGCGCATTCCACGCATACCCGGCATCGATTTTGCCGCCGTCGGCAAGCAGCTGGGTTACCTGGAGATCGAACATTCGGACAATGAGAATGACGCCGCTGTCATCCCTTCGCCGATCGCGGTCCTGAGTGGTGGGGACGGCCCCACGGTCCTCCTGATCGCCGGTACGCATGGCGACGAATATGAAGGACAGATCCTTCTCCAGGAACTCATCCGCACCTTGAACCCTGATGAGGTGAGCGGGAGATTGATCATCCTGCCTGCCCTCAACATCCCTGCTGTCCGCGAAGGAAGACGTGTTTCCAGCGTGGACCGGGTCAATCTGAACCGTGCCCTCCCGGGCCGCGCCGACGGCGGACCGGCACTACAGATCGCCTCGATCGTGGCCCAGGAACTCATCCCCATGGCCGACTTTGTGATGGACATCCATTCCGGGGGGATCGCGTCGGAGTATGTGCCGTCCGCGTTCGTCTACCAAGGGCCGACGCCGGAGCTATGGGCCGCGAAGGTGGCGGCGGTCGCCGCATTCAATGCCCCTTATTCCGTCGTGGTGAAGCCCATGCTTAAGGCGGGCTCCATCAGCGGCGCGGCCGATCAGGCCGGCGTGCCGATGATCTCGACCGAACTCGGTGGGAGGGGAACCGTATCCCTGCCGATCCTCGCAAGGGCCCGGACGGGACTTCCCTCGCTGCTTGGGCACTGGGGCGTGCTCAAGGACGCCGGCCTCTCAGGTATCGGAGACCCGATCCAGTGGGTCGAACTCACGGCCCAGTCCGCGGTCCATTCCACCATGGCAGGCATCCTCGAGCCGGTGGTCGGACTTGGCCAGAAAGTCGCGGCCGGAGAGCTCGTGGCCCGCGTTCACTCAGTGGAAGAACTCGAGCGTCCTCCAAAAGACTTCTTTTCACCGATGGACGGGGTGGTCGCAATCATTCGGCATCCCGCCCTCGTCAATGTCGGCACCACCGTGGTCAACATCGCCGTTGACCATGGAACAAGCTATGCGAAAGGCAATCATGAACCGTCCTAGATACATCTCCACAGCCGCCCTGCTGCTGGCCGCCGCCGTCGCGCTCAGCGGCTGCACCACTGCGTCACTCGACGCCGGCAAGGAAGCCGCCGCCAGTTCGATTCCCGGCAAGGACGCCGCGATTCCGGCGGCGCCCTTCAACAAGTCCGCCGCGAATCTCTTGCCCCCGGACGTCAAGGCCAAGGGGACATTGGTGGTCGGCACCGACCCCACCTTCGCGCCTTATGAGTTCTACGCGGCTGACAGCAAGACGGTGGTCGGCTGGGACGCGGACTTTGCGAAAGCAGTCGGCGAGACGCTGGGGCTCGAAGTCAAGATGGTTCCCGCGACCTTCGATACCATCCTCCCGGGCGTGAGCTCCAACAAGTACGACGTCGGCATCTCGGGTTTCAATGTCACGGCCGAGCGTAAGATGAATGCCGATTTCGCCTCCTACCAGAGCAGCGGCTCCGGCCTTGCAGTCAAGGCCGGCAACCCCAAGAAGCTGGCCCTCGACGCGATGAAGCTGTGCGGCACGAAGGTGGGTGGCGAAAAGGGGACCACGCAAGGGATCGAGACCCTTCCGGCGTTCTCGAAGCAGTGCGTCGTCGCCGGCAAAGCGCCGATCGACATCCAGTTGTTTCCCTCCCAGAATGAAGCCAACCTGGCACTCATCTCCGGCCGCGTGGACAGCGTCCTCTCAGGCCTTGTTGGCATGGGTTACGCAAGCAAGCTTTCCGGCGGTGCCTTCGAGCTCGCCGGCAACCAGGACTTCGAACCGACGCCGGTAGGTATCGCCATGCCCAAAGGCTCGCCCCTGACCAAGGCGATGGTCGCGGCGGTCAGGGCGCTGATCGCTGGCGACACGTACAAGGCGATCAATGCGAAGTACGGAATCCCGGACTCGGTGACCATCAGCGCTGATGCCGTGGACGCGAGTGGTGCGAAATGAGCACCGTGATCACCGTCCCCAAGATGGGAACAACGGACCGCGGACAGTTCACCGTGGTCTCGGCCAGGCACCCCTGGCGATGGGTGGCTGGCACTGCGGTAGGCGCCGTCGTGATCCTGTTGCTTGTTTCCGCGGTGAGCAATCCCCGTTTCGGCTGGGACAAGGTGGCCCTGTATTTCCGTGACGTTGCCATAGTCAACGGGATCGGCATCACCCTGTTCCTGACGGTTGTCTGCATGGCTGTCGGGGTGGGGCTTGGCGTGGTGCTTGCGGTCATGCAGCTTTCGGCAAACCCCGTGGTCAAGGCCTCGGCAAGCGCCTATGTGACGATCTTCCGAGGCACCCCCGTCCTGGTCCAGCTGTTGTTCTGGTTCAACTTGTCGGCGCTGTATCCGGAGATCACCTTTGGTATCCCCGGCGTCAGCCTCGACGCCAACCAGATCATCACACCCCTCGCCGCGGCGATCCTTGGCCTGGGCCTCAACGAGGCTGCCTACATGTCGGAGATCGTCCGGGCAGGAATCCAGTCCATCGATCAAGGTCAAGGCGAAGCTGCGGGTGCCCTCGGCATGTCCCGCATCCAGACCCTCATCAGGGTGATCCTGCCGCAGGCCATGCGCGTCATCATCCCGCCTACGGGCAATGAGTTCATCGGCATGCTCAAGATGACCTCGCTGGTCAGTGTCCTGGCGGTCCCCGAGCTCCTGTACTCCGCCCAGATCATCTACTCGAAGAACCTGCAGGTTGTCCCGCTGCTCCTGGTCGCCAGTATCTGGTACATCATCGTCACCACGGTGTTCACGGTGGGCCAAGGCTACCTGGAACGGCACTTCGCCCGGGGAACGTCCCGTTCCGTCCCGCCGACCGCCGCCGAGCGGTTGCGGAAATTCTTCAGGGTACATTCCGCGCAAGGCTCACGAAAACAAGGATCAGGAAAGGAAAGCCAGTCATGACTATCGAGACGAAGGAAAGCCGCAAGGCGCCGGAGGCGCTTCCGCTGGTACGCGCGGAAGGCGTGCGCAAGAGTTTCGGCGACAATGAGGTCCTCAAGGGAATCGATCTCCACGTCCAGAGCGGCGAAGTGGTCTGCCTGATCGGCGCCTCGGGCTCCGGGAAAAGCACCTTCCTGCGGTGCGTGAACCACCTGGAGAAGATCGACGGTGGCCTGCTGTGGGTGGGGGACAGGGCCGTGGGCTACCGGATCAAGGGGGACAAGCTCCATGAACAGTCCCACAACGAAATCTGCGCCGACCGGACCGATATCGGGATGGTCTTCCAGCACTTCAACCTCTTCCCGCACATGACCGTGCTGGAGAACCTGATGGAAGCCCCGATCAGGGTGCTCAAGCACCGCAAGGCGGATGTCCGCCGTCGGGCGTTGGATTTGCTGGAGAAGGTGGGCCTGTCGGAGAAGGCGGGGGCCTATCCACGGCACCTCTCGGGCGGGCAGCAGCAGCGGGTGGCGATCGCCCGGGCCCTGTGCATGCAGCCGAAGCTGATGCTGTTTGACGAGCCGACGTCGGCGCTGGATCCGGAGTTGGTGGGCGAGGTCCTCAGGGTGATGAAGGACCTGGCCCGGACGGGAATGACCATGATTGTTGTGACGCACGAGATGGGCTTTGCCCGCGACGTGGCGGATCGAGTGGTGTTCATGCATGGCGGCCGGATCATTGAGGAAGGTCCCGCCGAAGCCGTCATTGGCAACCCGCAGCATGAGCGGACCAGGGCGTTCTTGTCTGCGGTCCTGTAGTTGTTGATAGTGCGCTCTCGGAAGCGGTTGACAGAATGCGTTAGTGACGGCTAACGTATTAATCATGCTCGACCGACTGGAAGTTGCCGCGGAGCCGAACAGGCGGCGCCTGTTGCACCTGCTTGCGGCGGGCGAGCGCACCGTGACGGAGCTGGCTGGCGAATTCACGGTGAGCAGATCCGCTGTCTCGCAGCACTTGTTGTTGCTGGAGCAGGTAGGCCTCGTTGCGGCCCGCAAAGAGGGACGCAACCGCTACTACCGCTTGGATAACGACGGCATGAGAGAACTCCGGATGCTTTTTGAGCAGTTCTGGACCGCTGAGCTGGACATGCTCCTCGCTGACGCACAAAACTTCACCACCGACCGCCTTCAAACAACAGAGGAATCATCATGATTTACGACAAGACCGTTCTTCTTCCCCTCAACGTCGACCAGGCGTTCGAACTCATCACGCAGCCCGCACGCCTCCGCCGCTGGCAGACCGTTGCCGCCCGCGTCGACCTCAAGGTTGGCGGCGAGTACCGCTGGACCATCACCCCGGGTCACCACGCGGCGGGAACGTTCACGGAAATCGAGCCCGGCAAGCGCGTCGTCTTCACTTGGGGCTGGGAGCAGCCCGAAGCGCCGGCGGACAACGTCTCCACGGTAGCCATCACCCTTGAGCCGGCCGACGGCGGCACCTCCGTGCGCTTGGTGCACGAAGGCCTTCCGACTCCGGAAGCCCTGGCAGGCCACTCCGAGGGCTGGAACCACTACCTCGACCGTCTCCTCGCCGAGGCTTCCACGGGCGACGCCGGTGCCGACGAATGGGCAGCTGCCCCTGCCGACCTCAACGAGCTCACCTCCGCGGACGCCACGCTCGCCATCGTGCAACGCGTACTGGCGCACGTGACCGAGGCCGACGCGCAGACCCAGACTCCGTGCGCCGATTTCAACGTGTCCCAGTTGCTTGACCACCTTGCCGGCTCAATTGCCAACATCGCCAAGGCCCTGGGCGCCGAAGTAGCCGACGACGCCGGGAAGTCGCCCGAGGTGCGCATCGCCGACCTCGCCCAGCCGACGCTGGAAGCCTTCTATCGCCGCGGCCTCGAATGCACCATTGACATGGGCTTCGCCGAACTGCCGGCCACGATGGTCGCCTCCATCCTCAACCTCGAGTTCCTGGTCCACGCTTGGGACTTCTCCAAGGCCCTGGGCCTCGAGGTGTCGGTGGCGGATGAGCTCACCGACTACGTCGAGGTCCTCGCGCAGAACACCATCAGCGAGCAGGTCCGCGCAAGCGGCAGCTTCGCCCCGGCCCGGGAAGTCGCCGAGACGGCATCCAGCCTGGAGCGCCTGGTCGCTTTCACCGGCCGGACTGTTCACGCATAAGCTCGAAGCATCATCAACGAAGGGATAGCAATGCCGCAGGTTGATAGCTACAAGCAGGGAACCCCGTGTTGGGTGGACCTGTCGTCGTCGGACATCGAGGCCTCCAAGGCCTTTTACAGTGATCTGTTCGGCTGGGAATTGGACGCGATGGATGCCGGCAACGGCATGACCTACTACATGGCCAAGCTGCAGGACCGCTACGTGGCGGGCATGATGCAGCAGATGCCGGACATGGCCGCGGCCGGCGCACCGTCCTTCTGGGCCAACTACCTCGCCGTCGATTCGGTCGATGACGCCGCTGAGCGCGTCACGGCGGCAGGCGGCAACGTTCTCTTCCCGCCGGACAGCGTCCCCAACGGAAGCGGGCGGATGTTCTTCGCAGCCGATCCCACGGGTGCACAGATTGGCTTCTGGGAGGCCGGAACCCACCACGGCGCCGGGCTGGTCAATGAACCGGGCACGGTGGTCTGGAACGAACTGCAGACGAACGACGTCCCCAAGGCCGTCGCCTTCTACGAATCCGTGACGGGATGCTCCAGCGAGACGGCCGCGGCCGGAGACCTGCAGGAATACACCCAGCTCGTAGTGGACGGGAAGTCCGTAGGCGGCGCCATGAAGCAGCCCGTCGAGGGAATGCCGCCGTTCTGGATGACCTACTTCAATGTTGCGGACGTGAACGAGTCCGTGGCGAAGGCCGTCGAGCTCGGCGCCCAGGTCTTCGCGCCTGCCTTCGACGTCCCTGGCGTCGGCCGCATGGCAGTCCTCGGTGATCCAGCCGGAGCAGCCTTCAGCCTCATGGCCGCCGAAAGCAACTAGGCCTCAAACAAAAGTGCCCACCCAACTGCCGGATCGGCAATGGGGTGGGCACTTTTTGCGCGAAGAACCCTTAGGCGTAAGCGTTCACGAGGCGCACGGCGCCGCCGTCGACGCCCTTGGCGCCCTGGACGTAGTCCGGACCGCTCTTGATGATCGAGTCGGAGTCCGCGGCCACCGTACCCATGACCCACGACGGCAAGCCGCGCTCGTTGAGGCGGGCCACGGCGGCGTCGGCGATTTCGGGAGACACGATGGCCACCATGCCGACACCGAGGTTGAGCGTGCGCTCGAGGTCGGCAAGGGGAACATTGCCGAGCTCGGACACCAGCTTGAAGATGGCCGGCAGTTCCCAGGTGGCGCGGTCAACCGTGGCCACGAGGCCCTGCGGCAGGACGCGGGCCAGGTTGGCTGCGAGGCCGCCGCCGGTGACGTGGCTGAAGCCGTGCACGGCGCCGGGCGCAGTACCCAGGCCGCTGACCGGGAACGCGCGGGCGAGGTCCAGGCAATCGGCGGCGTAGACGCGGGTGGGCTCCAGCAGTTCTTCGCCCAGCGTGCGGCCGAGTTCGGAGACCTGGCGGTCCAAGGCCCAGCCGGCGTGGTTGATCACGCGGCGGACCAGGGAATAGCCGTTGGAGTGCAAGCCCGAGGAAGCCATGCCGATCACGACGTCGCCGGCGCGGACGCGGTCCGGGCCAAGCAGGGCATCGGCTTCGACAACACCGGTAGCTGCACCGGCGACGTCGTACTCGTGCTCACCCAGGAGGCCCGGGTGCTCAGCGGTTTCGCCACCGACCAGGGCAGTGCCCGCCACGGAACAAGCGGCGGCGATGCCGCGGACGATGTCCGCGATGCGCTCGGGGACAACCTTGCCGCACGCGATGTAGTCGGTCATGAAGAGCGGCTCTGCGCCGACTACGACGATGTCGTCCACCACCATGCCCACCAGGTCGAAGCCGATGGTGTCGTGGATGTCCATGGCCTGGGCGATGGCCACCTTGGTGCCGACGCCGTCCGTGGACGTGGCCAGCAGGGGCCGCTTGTACGTGAGCAGCTTGGAGACTTCGTACAGGCCGGCGAAACCGCCGACGCCGCCGAGCACGGAGCTGTTGTGGGTCGCCTTGACGGCGTCCTTCATGAGTTCGACGGCGCGGTCGCCCGCTTCGACGTCGACGCCGGCGGACGCGTAGGTGATGCCGGTTGTGTTCTCAGCGGCGGAGGATGCGGAGGTCATACAGACTCTTTCTTATCGGCGTCGGTCAGCAGGTTCTCAAACTCGGCGTCGGGTCCGGGATCGCAGCCCGTGGCGCCGGGCTTGTTGGCCGGGTCGTCCGAGTCCGCGGTTACGGCTTCGGCGGAGATGCCCGACGTCGGCAGCCCGCCGAGGTCGGTGCGCTCCAGGAGGTTCTTGCCCAGTTTGTCCGAACCCGGAAGTGCGATGGGGTACTGGCCGGTGAAGCAGGCGGTACAGAGGCGTTCGCGCGGTTGCTGGGTGGCGCCGATCATGCCGTCTTCGGAAATGTAAGCCAGCGAATCCGCTCCGATGGCCTGGGAGATTTCCTCGATGGTGGCGCCGTTGGCGATCAGTTCAGCGCGGGACGCGAAGTCGATGCCGTAGAAGCAGGGCCACTGGACGGGCGGGGAGGAGATCTTGACGTGGACGGCTGCGGCTCCGGCCTCGCGGAGCATCCTGACGATGGCGCGCTGGGTGTTGCCGCGGACGATCGAGTCATCCACTACCACCACGCGCTTGCCGCGGATCACGGATTCGAGGGCGTTGAGCTTGAGCCGGATGCCGAGCTGGCGCAGGGTCTGCGAAGGCTGGATGAACGTGCGGCCCACGTAGGAGTTCTTGACGAAGCCGTGCGCGAACGGGATGCCGGATTCTTCGGCGTAACCGACCGCTGCCGGGGTTCCGGATTCGGGGACCGGGATGACGATGTCCGCTACCTGGGTGTTTTCGCGGGCCAGCTGGCGGCCCATCTCCACGCGGGACTCGTACACGGAGCGCCCGGCAATCGAAGCGTCGGGACGCGCAAGGTAGACGTACTCGAAAACGCAACCGGCCGGCGTCGCTTCCGCGAAACGCTGGGAACGGACGCCGTTTTCGTCAATGGCGATGAACTCGCCGGGTTCGATCTCGCGGATGAAGCTGGCCCCGACGGTTGCCAAGGCGGACTGTTCCGAGGCGACAACCCAGCCGCGCTCGAGGCGGCCAAGGCACAAGGGGCGGATGCCGAAGGTATCGCGGGCCGCGTAGAGGGTGCCTTCGTCCATGAACACGAAGCAGAAGCCGCCCCGGATCTTGGGAAGCAGCTCAAGCGCAGTCTGTTCCAGGGTCTTGCCCTCTTCGCCTTCGAGGAGGGCAGTGACCAGGGCGGTGTCCGAGGTGTTGCCCTGCTTCATTTCGCCGGTCAACTGACCGCCGTTGAGTTCGAGGATCATTTCCCGGAGCTCAGCCGTGTTGGTCAGGTTGCCGTTGTGCGCGAGGGCAACGGTGCCGGTGGCGGTTGCGCCCAGGGTGGGCTGTGCGTTGGCCCAGTGGCTTGCTCCGGTGGTGGAGTAGCGACAGTGGCCGACGGCGAGGTGCCCGGTGAGGGTGTTCAGGGTTGTCTCGTCGAAGACCTGGGACACGAGGCCCATGTCCTTATAGACATTGATGCGCTTGCCGTCACTGGTAGCAATACCAGCCGATTCTTGTCCGCGGTGCTGCAACGCATACAGCCCGTAATAGGTGAGTTTTGCTACTTCTTCGCCCGGCGCCCAGACCCCGAAGACGCCACAAGCGTCCTGAGGTCCTTTTTCGTCGGGGAGAAGATCATGAGAAAGTTTTCCGTCGCCACGTGCCACTGGTCAATTGTCGCATGATGTTGGCGTGGTACTTTCCCTCACGCGACATTGTGACCCGGATCCTATGCCCCGGCGTCGTCCTCTGTGGGGTTGGGCACGGACTCGACGACGGCACGCTGGGAACGCCGCACGCTGACTTTGTCGAGGACGAGGGCCGCGATGGCGCCCAGCAGCACGCCGCCCGCGGCGAAGGACACAAGGAAGAAACCGAAGACCGCCCCCGTGTCGAAACTTTGGTCGCCGGGGATGCCGTAGGCCACGAACGCGGCAACAATGATGCCGAGCACCCCGCCCAGTCCCATGAACGGAACGAACTTCGGTGCACGGCGGACCGTGATCCCGCGGCGTTCCGGAGTGCCGTTGTCTGCCGCGGCGTTGCGTGCCGGGCTGTTGTGTGACGTGCTGTTTTGCGATGTGCCGTCGGCGTTCGCGCCCTCAGAAACCATGCCTTCCAGCTTACCGTTCCGAAGAGGTTGGTTTGTGGTCTGAAGTCAGACCATTGACAGATTGATGTGAAGTGGGTCACTATCGATGCGAGCGGTGTCGGCCCGTTCCCCCCTTCCGTTTAGAAAGAGAATAATCATGAGTGATCGTTCTACGGCAGCGAAGGTGCAGGCTGTGCAAGACGCAGATGCTGCGGCCCTCGCCGAGCTTGGCTACAAGCAAGAGTTACATCGCGGCATGTCCGGCTTCTCCAACTTCGCAGTCTCGTTTTCCATCATTTCGATTTTGGCTGGCTGCATTACCTCCTTCAGCATTGCGCTCAAGTCCGGCGGTCCGGCTGCCATCAACCTGGGTTGGCCGCTGGTTGGCGTTCTGGTCCTGTGCGTGGCGCTCTCCATGGCCGAGGTTTGTTCGCGGTACCCGACCGCCGGTGGCTTGTATTTCTGGGCCGGCAGGCTCGCCAAACGCAACAAGCGGGCCTGGGCCTGGTATGTCGGGTGGTTCAATTTCCTCGGTGAAGTGGCCGTCACGGCCGCAATCGACTTCGGCTGCGCCACAACAATGATGGCTTTCGCGGCGCTGACTTTCGGCGTTGAGCCCACCCCGGGCGGTACGTTCGCGCTGTTCGTCGTCCTCATGGTTATCCACGCCCTGCTCAACAGTTTCGGCGTCAAGATTGTCAGTTTCCTGTCCAATGTCTCGGCCTGGTGGCACATCGTGGGTGTTGCGATCATTGTGGCGGCGCTGTGGCTCATGCCCACGAGCCACCAGTCCTTTGACTGGACGATGACCGCGTGGCACAACGAAACCGGCTTCACTTTCGGGCCGTACGTCTTCCTCATGGGCCTGCTCATGTCGCAGTACACCTACACCGGCTACGATGCTTCGGCCCACGTTGCCGAGGAGACCAAGAACGCAGCCATTGCGGCTCCCAAGGGGATTGTCATGAGCGTCGTCATCTCCATCATTGGTGGCTGGATACTGCTCTACTCACTCGTCGCGGCGATCCCGGACGGCTCAGAGGAAGGCCTGACCACTCTTGGCGCTACGGCAACAGGCTTGCCCCCGGCGCAGATTTTCCTGGATGCATTGGGCAACCCCGGCGTAGCGAAATTCCTGCTGGCCATCGTGGTGGGCGCACAATTCTTCTGTGGCATGGCCTCAGTGACCGCCAACTCACGCATGACCTACGCTTTCTCCCGCGACAATGCACTGCCAGGCTCCCGCATCTGGGCCAAAGTCAACGCCCGGAGCGGTACCCCCACAAACTCCATCTGGCTCTGCGTTGGCTGCGCGATCGTGCTCGCCTCACCAGCCCTGTTCAACACCACCGCGTATTTTGCCGTGACGAGCGTGGCCGTCATTGGCCTCTACATCGCGTACATCACCCCCGTGTTGCTCCGCAGGCTCAACAAGAACTTCGTACCGGGCCCGTGGCACCTGGGGAAATGGAGTCCCATCATCAACTGGGTAGCGATTGTGTGGGTCGCCATCATCGTGATCCTCTTCGTTCTTCCGCCCGTCGCAGACATCACCATCGACACGTTCAACTACGCGCCGATCGCCGTCGTGGTCGTCTTCCTCCTTGCCACCGTGCTTTGGTACACCACGGGGCGCCGGACATTCATGACGAGTGCCGAACAGGAGCACCTGACGATCGACGCCGATAAGCTGCTCAACTAGCAACACACGCGGGCCGCCGGCGGGTCTCGCGGGCGGCCTCCCACCAAGGAAGGCCACCATGTTGTTCGCCGAACCGATTGAATCCCCCCTCCTGGAGACGGTCTTGCTTCCCGTGCGCGGACACATGGCGTTCGAGTCATGCGTTGAGCACTTGGGATCGGCAATCCAGTTGGGGATCTTCAAAACCGGTGAGCGCCTCCCGCCCGAACGCGACTTGGCCGAGCGCATGCAGGTCTCCCGGGCCACGCTGCGGGAAGCGATCAGCGCGTTGCGAGCCGCGGGCTTCGTCACGACCGTCCGGGGGCGGGGCGGCGGAACCATCGTGGAACCGGTCGGCAACGCCCGGCCGCCGGAGCGCCTCGACAACAAGGACAGGCAGGGGGAAATCAGCGACATCCTCATCTTCCGTTCCGTGATTGAACCCGGGGCTTGCCAGCGGGCGGCCTCGATGCGGCTCAGCGAGGATCAGCGTCAGCTCCTGATTGATTCCTTGGCCGAGGTTGAAAACGCGGGTTCCCCGGTGGAATACAGGCAAGCCGACGCCCGCCTCCACCTGGCTTTCTCCGCTGTTGCGGGGTCGTCCGAACTCAATAAAGCCAGCACCACCATCCAGACAAAGATCCACGAGTTCCTCGCGGAAATCCCCTTTCTGCAGCGGAACATCGAACATTCAAACCAAGAGCATCGATTGATAGTGCAGGCCATCCTCGACGGCGAGCCTGCAGCGGCCCGAAGCGTCATGGAATTGCACTGCGAGTCCACTGCCGCACTACTCAAGGGACTACTGAAATGAGCAGCACTATGAACGACATTTCGAACACCGCGGATACCACTGTTCACCCCCGCAATGACCGTATGCTCACCGTTGAGCAACTCAAGGCGCGGATTGCCGAGGGCGCCATAGACACCGTGATTCT
This sequence comes from Arthrobacter sp. FW306-1B-G06A, assembly GCF_058781765.1. NCBI lineage: Bacteria > Bacillati > Actinomycetota > Actinomycetes > Micrococcales > Micrococcaceae > Arthrobacter > Arthrobacter sp. FW306-1B-G06A. Next base: position 46,119 of record NZ_JBYSXB010000034.1, read on the forward strand.
CGGCTTCACCGACATGCAGGGCAGGCTTCAGGGCAAGCTCCTTCACGCGCAATTCTTCCTGGATTCCGTCCTGGAGCACGGCACGGAAGGCTGCAACTACCTCCTCGCCGTTGACACCGAAATGAACACCGTGGATGGCTATGACATTTCCTCGTGGGAAAAGGGCTATGGTGACATGCTCTTCGACATGGATTTGGACACCATCCGTGTCCTTCCCTACCGCGAGGGGAGTGCGCTGATCCAGTGCGATCTGTCGATGACCGACGGCACTCCGGTCTCTGTTTCGCCCCGCGCCATGCTCAAGCGCCAGACGGCCAAGGCTGCCGAACGCGGTTGGAAGGCACTTGCCGGAACCGAGCTTGAGTTTGTGGTCTACAACGACTCCTACGAGCAGGCATGGGACCTGGACTACAAGCACCTCACTCCTGCCAACCAATACAACGTGGACTACTCGCTCCTGGGATCGGGTCGCGTGGAACCACTGCTTCGCCGGATCCGGAACGAGATGTACGCAGCGGGCATGACCGTGGAATCCGCGAAAGGTGAATGCAACTTCGGCCAACACGAGATCGCTTTCAAGTACGACGAAGCGGTCACCACGGCGGACAACCATTCCGTCTACAAGACCGCGGCCAAGGACATCGCCCATGACATGGGCCAATCCATTACCTTCATGGCCAAGCCCAACGAGCGCGAGGGCAATTCCTGCCACATCCACCTGTCCCTTCGCGGACTCGACGACGAGCTGGTCTTCTGGGACAAGGCCACCGGAGCCCGCACCAAAACCTACGATCACTTCATCGCCGGAGTGCTTGCCACGATGCGGGAATTCACGCTCTTCTACGCTCCCAACATCAACTCCTACAAGCGGTTCGTCAAAGGCTCGTTCGCTCCGACGGCGGTGGCCTGGGGCCTCGACAACCGCACCTGCTCGGTGCGCCTCGTCGGCCATGGTCAAAGCGCGCGCCTGGAGAACCGGCTGCCCGGTGGCGACGTGAACCCGTACTTGGCACTGTCGGCCATGCTTGCCGGCGGGCTCTACGGAATCGAAAACGAGCTCGAACTCGAGCCCGCAACCCTTGGCAACGCCTACACCTCGGGTGCTCCCACCGTGCCGACGACGATGCGGGAAGCGCGGGATCTGTTCGCCAACTCCGTGATCGCCAAGGAAGTCTTCGGCGAGGAAGTGGTGCGGCACTACGTGAACTACGCCGACGTCGAACTGGCAGCTTTTGAGTCCGCGATCACGGACTGGGAGCTCCGCCGCGGCTTCGAAAGGCTGTAGGCGATGACTCAGAATCAGACGCAGGCTCCAGGTTCAAGCCGGCCTCCTCGCATCGCGTTGACCACTTATCTTCAAAACGCGAAATGGGGGATTTGGGACGCGCGGGCAGCGGTACTGCCGGCAACGTATTTGGAAGCCGTGGTGGCGGCAGGCGGCACCCCTCTCCTGCTGCCGCCCATCGGCACCGATACTTCCGTCCTTGACCTCGTGGATGGCCTCATTGTGGTGGGAGGCGCCGACGTCGACCCCGGAAATTACGACGCCGAGCCCCACCCGAGCACACGCAGCCAGCCCGAGCGGGACGAGCACGATATCTCGTTGACGCTGGCGGCCTTGGAGAAGGGCATTCCGCTCTTCGCGATCTGCCGCGGCGCGCAAATCCTCAACGTGGCCCTGGGCGGAAACCTCATCCAGCACGTGCCGGACGTGCTGCCCGAGGCGAACTACCAACCTGCTCCCGGAGTCTACGGGGAGGTTGAGTTCGATACTCGGCCGGGCAGCATCAGCGCGCAACTACTAGGTGAAAAGGCATCGGCGCCGGTCTATCACCACCAGATTCTTGACCGGGTTGCCGAAGGCCTTTGCGTCACCGCGCGTGCGGCGGACGGGACGGTCGAGGCCGTCGAATCGACCCAAGGAAGTTGGGCGTTGGGTGTTCAGTTTCATCCTGAACAAAATCGTTCCGACGTGCGGCTCTTCGAAGGATTCATTGAGGCTGCCAGAAGGTACCGGGACGGGGAACTCTACGCTGAGCGCCTCGACCCATCGACGGAATTCACAGCGACAGAAAAGAGCTGGGCGTGAGTGCCACAACTTTTGACATCATCAATCCGGCCACAGAAGAGTTCCTTCAAACCGTTGAGCTGGCATCCCTCGCCGAAACGGACGCGCTGATTGCCCGCGCGGCTGGCGCCTTTGAGGCCTGGCGGAACGTGTCGCCGTCGGACCGGGCACTGCTCCTGCGCCGGTTCGCGGCCGCCGTCGACGTCGATCTGGAGAACCTTGCACAACTGGAAGTCCGCAACGCGGGGCATACGATCGGCAACGCCCGCTGGGAAGCGGGCAATGCGCGCGACGTCATCAGCTACTACTCGGCGGCCCCCGAGCGGCATTTCGGGCGGCAGATCCCCGTTGCCGGAGGCCTCGATGTGACGTTCCACGAGCCATTGGGCGTTGTCGGCATTATTGTGCCGTGGAACTTTCCGATGCCGATCGCGGCGTGGGGCTTCGCTCCGGCGCTCGCGGCGGGCAACACGGTGGTACTCAAGCCCGCGGAACTTACGCCGCTAACCGCGATGAGGCTGGGTGAGCTGGCGCGCGAGGCCGGCCTGCCCGATGGCGTGCTGACGATCATCCCCGGGAAGGGCTCCGTTGTGGGGGCGCGCTTCGTGACCCACCCTGCGGTGCGAAAGGTCGTCTTTACCGGGTCAACCGGGGTCGGCAAGCAGATCATGGCCGGTTGTGCCGACCAGGTGAAGCGCGTGACGCTCGAGTTGGGCGGCAAGAGCGCGAACATCGTGTTCGCCGACGCCGACCTTGAGGCCGCTGCTGCCGCAGCACCAGGCGGCGCGTTCGACAACGCCGGCCAGGACTGCTGTGCCAGGTCCCGGATCCTGGTGGAAAAATCGGCCTACGACAGCTTCTTGGAGCTTCTCGAGCCCGCCGTTCGGGCTGTCAAAGTCGGCGACCCGGCGGATGAAAGTACCGTCATGGGGCCCTTGATTTCCGCCCGGCAAAGGGAAACCGTCGCGGGCTTTGTGCCCTCGGGAGCGCCCATAGCCTTCCAAGGCGACGTGCCCGAGGGGCCGGGATTCTGGTTCCCGCCCACGGTCCTGGCTCCCGGCTCCTTCGACGACCGGGCGGTGCGTGAGGAGATCTTCGGACCGGTCGTCGTCGTCGTTCCCTTCAACGACGAGGCGGACGCGGTACGGATTGCCAATGACACCGAATACGGCCTCTCCGGATCGATCTGGACCCAAGACATTGGCCGGGCCTTGCGCGTGGCCCGCGGGGTGGAAGCCGGAAACCTCTCGGTGAACTCCCACTCTTCAGTCCGGTATTCGACGCCGTTCGGCGGCTTCAAGCAATCGGGCCTGGGCCGCGAACTGGGTCCCGATGCCCTCGATTCCTTCAGCGACGTAAAGAACGTCTTCATTGCGCACTGAACCCACCAACTTTGGAAGCCCCATCATTCAAGGAGAGATCACCATGACCGAATTCATTTCACACCGACTCAAGGACCGCACTGCCGTCATCACGGGCGGCGGCAGCGGGATCGGCCTGGCCACCGCAAAGCGTTTTGCCTCGGAGGGTGCCAACGTGGTCATCGCCGATATCGATCCGGCAGCCGGAGAAGCAGCCGCGGCCGCCGTCGATGGCATCTTCGTGAAGGTCAACGTCACAGACGAGCAGGAAGTCATCGACCTCTTCGCCGCTGCCAAGAGCCACTACGGCAGCGTCGATATCGCGTTCAACAACGCGGGCATTTCGCCGCCGGACGATGCATCCATCCTCGACACCGGAATCGACGCCTGGCGCCGGGTCCAGGAGGTCAACCTGACGAGCGTCTACTACTGCTGCAAATACGCGCTGCCTTACATGTTGGAGCAGGGCAAGGGCTCGATCATCAACACCGCGTCCTTCGTGGCCGTGATGGGTGCGGCGACCTCGCAGATCTCCTACAGCGCCTCCAAGGGCGGCGTGCTGGCCATGACCCGTGAGCTCGGCGTCGAATTCGCGCGCAAGGGTGTGCGAATCAACGCGCTGTGCCCGGGACCGGTCAACACTCCGCTTCTGAAGGAACTCTTCGCCTCCGATCCGGAGCGGGCCGCGCGGCGCTTGGTCCACGTGCCCTTGGGCCGCTTCGCCGAGCCCGAGGAACTGGCCGCTGCGGTCGCCTTCCTGGCGAGCGACGACGCCTCGTTCATTACCGCGTCGACCTTCATGGTTGACGGCGGAATCTCCGGAGCCTACGTCACGCCGATCGACTAGCGGAAGCTTCCAGGTCGGTTCCCCACTCCAGTGGTGGGTGGGGAACCGATGGGTTAGCTGCCCCGGTACGTGGAGAACGCGAAGGGGCTGAGCAGGAGCGGCACGTGGTAGTGCTCACCGGCGTCGGACACCGTGAAGCTCAAGTCCACCTCCGGGAAAAAGGTGTCAACGCCTTGTGCCTTGTAATACGGACCGGTCGCGAAGTTCAAGCGGTAACTGCCGCCGTCGACCCTCTCAGGGCCAAGGTCCTTGATCCGGCCGTCCGCGTCCGTGGTGCCGCTAGCTACGTGGCGCCAGTTGTCGCCGTCCCGCACGGAGAGAACGACGGCGACGCCGGCCGCCGGGCGCCCGGAACCGGTGTCCAGGATGTGGGTGGTGATCTGGGAAACACTCATTTGCTGGGCTCTCCTTCGCTGCTCCCGCTGTCTTCGCTGATCACGCCGGCAAGACGCAGCAGGGCGATTTCGCGCAATTGTCCGGCCACGATCAGGTCTTCTTCTTCCGCGGTATGGGTCAGGCGCTCGTGGAGGGAGGCCAGGATGTCGTTGGCTGTCCGTCCTGCTGCCCGGATGAGGAAGACGCGGCCGAACTTGGCCTCGTACTCTCGGTTGCCTTCGGCCAAAGCGGTGACGACTCCGTCATCGCCGGGGTCGACGCCCGCCTGTTCGGAGCGGGACATCGCGGCTTCGGTGGTCTGCGCCTTGGGTCGTTCGCCGATCCGCGGGTGATGGGCCATCGCGGCCGCCACTTCGTCCGACGTGAACGGCTCGGCGGTTTCCCGGGCGAAATCGAGCAAGGAGTCCAAGCCGCTGAACGGACGCGCATCTGCGACGTGCTCCACCCAACGCTGGATGTCGAGGCATGGGCGGAGGACGTCGATGGCGTCCGCACGGTCCACGCTGTTGAATACTTCAAGCTGCATGCTTGTTCATTCCTCGTGCGAGTGCTGGCATCCATGGTGTTGGCTATGCGGAACTCCGGCGATTCCTGCCGGATGGACCTGCGCGCCTCCGCACTCCAGGCCTTCCACATCATGGAACTGTTATTTCAGCATACGTAATAGTGAATCCAATGACAGCCGTGGTGTCAAGAGAATACCGCACCCCGGTCCTCCCTCCTTCCCGCTTTGGCCTCTCTGCGACGCTCGCTCACTTATGCCGCCGTTTCCCGAAACGCTCGCTCACCTTCGGTGGGTTCTACCGAAACGCTCGCTCACCTTCGTCGCCTGGTGGACAATGTCAGCAACGAGCCAAAGGAGTTCCGTCATGCCAGAGGTCCTGACTTCCCGGTATCTGTTCGGGCCGGGTCCCAGCAATTGCTATCCGGAAGTGACGGCCGCATTGGCGTATCCGGTGATCGGGCACCTAGATCCAGTGTTCATCGAGCGACTGGACCGGACATGCGCGGGGCTTCGGACGGTGTGGGGGACCCGGAATGCCCGCACCCTGCCATTGAGTGCCACTGGTTCCGGCGGCATGGAGGCTGCCTTTGTTAATACAGTGTCCGACGGCGACGTGGCAGTAATTGCCGTCAACGGGCTTTTCGGGGAGCGCATGTGTGAGGTCGCCCGGCGGTGCGGCGCCACGGTGGTCCGCGTCGACCATGAATGGGGCCAACCGGTGGATGCGGAGCGGGTCCTCGCCGCGCACCCCCATCCCAAGGTGATTGCCGCTGTCCATGCCGAAACCTCCACGGGTGTCCTGTCCGACGTCGCGCCCCTTGGCGCCGGCAAGGGCGACGCCTTGCTGATCGTGGACGCGGTGACGTCCATCGGCGGACTGGAACTCCTGGCTGACGACTGGGGGATCGACGTCGGGTATGCCGGGACGCAGAAGTGTTTGGGAGCGCCCCCTGGCTTGTCCCCGTTCACAGTGTCCGAGCGCGCTTTCGAGCGGCGCATCAAGGAGCCGCGTTCGTGGTACCTGGATATCGGCCTTCTGGGTGGGTATGTTGGCGCGGCGAGTGGCAGCCGGACGTATCACCACACGGCGCCAGTGACCATGATCGCGGGGCTAGAGGCGGGACTTGACCGCATCTTGGCCGAGGGGCTCGCGGCTGTTCAAGCGCGGCACCGTGCCGCCGGGGCCGAGTTGCGCGACGGCCTCGAAGCGATGGGGCTCGAGCTGTTTGCCGCGGAGGGCTCGCGATTGCCGAGCCTCACCACGGTCAAAGTGCCCGACGGCGTGGACTCGGCCGCCGTCCGCGCCTACCTTCTGGAGAACTTCAGTATGGAAATCGGCTCCGGTGCGGGTGCGTTTACGTCGACCGTTTGGCGGATCGGCATGATGGGTCCGAATGCCAACAGGGCGTCGGTGAAGCTCGTGCTTGGCGCGCTGGAAGAAGCGATCGCGAATGCCTGACGCCCGCTCACATATCGACGCTCATGCCGTGACGCTCGCTCACATATCGACGCTCATGCCATGACGCCCGCTCACATATGAAGGCAATTCCGAAATGCCCGCTCACTCCTGGCCGAAAATAGAGAGTCCTCCTGCAGATCATGATCTGCAGGAGGACTCTCTATTTGGCCTCATAGGTGAGCGAGCGTCGACCCGGGAGTCGTCATAGGTGAGCGAGCGTCGACCCGGGAGTCGTCATAGGTGAGCGGGCGTCACGCCGGACGGCCCGATTTGTGAGCGGGCGTTACAGGCCGAGTTCGGCCTTCAGGGCTGCTACGTGGCCCTGGGCCTTGACCTGGTACTGGGTCAGCTTGACCTTGCCTTCGCCGTCGAGCACTACGGTGGAGCGGACCAGTCCGTCGACTACCTCGCCGTTCACGAGCTTCTCGCCCCAGGCGCCGTAGGCCAGCGCTACTGCGTGGTCTTCGTCGGAGAGGAGCGGGAAGGTCAGGGAGAAGTCGCCGGCGAAGTGTGCGATCTTTTCCGGGGCGTCGGGGGAGATGCCCAGGACTTCGTAGCCGGAGGACTGCAGGCTGGCAAGGCTGTCGCGGAAGTCGCAGGCCTCTGTGGTGCAGCCGGGGGTGGCGGCTTCCGGGTAGAAGTACACGATGACGTTGCGTCCGCGGTAATCGGACAGGGAAACTTTCTGGCCTTCGGAGTTAAGCAGCGCGAAATCGGGGGCCTGGGTTCCGGCGAGGAGTTTCTGGGTCATGTTGCGATCCTTGACTTGTCGGGCAACCGCCGTGGCCGGCGATCAATCTAATGGTGTAACGGGCTGCCTAGATGCAGTATTCCGCAGGTCCGCGGACGGTGGAGCCTGGTCCGGGCACGAACTGGTAGCCGCCTCCACGCACCGTGGCGATGACATGGCGGGCTGAGCCCAGCTTGCGCCGGACGCGTCCAACATACACGTCGATGGACCGAAATGCCGCGCCGGGACAGTCAAGTGACTCCAAAAAGCGTTGCAATTCTTCACGTGGGATGGGGCGGGACAGGTTTTCCACGAGGTAGCGGAGGAGGCTGTGTTCCATCGCGGTGAAGCTGACAGGCACACCGTCGAGGAGGACGGTATTCGCGGCCAGGTCTACTGCCACGGTGCTGCGTCGTCCGGCCAGGGAGACCGGCGACGGAGCGGTTGCGCGGTTTTCGGCGTCGGGCACTTCCGACGCCGAACCGCCGTCGGACGCTGCCGCACCGTCGGACGAGCCGGAAGAATCACCGGACGTTGCAGCTCCGGCGGCGGGCCAAAGGAGGACTTCCGCCCCCGGAGCAAGTTTGCGGGCCCGGGCCAGGACCGCTTCAGCGGCCCGGGCCCAAACCTCGGGATCGATCTCGCGGCCTTCGCCGGGCTGTACCCACACGGCGAGTCCGCGCGGGTGCATCCCGGGCCGAACCAGACCGGGCCGAAGCGCGGAAGGCCGGGGGGCGGGCTGGTGCCGCGAGGCGTTGAGCCGTGCGGGCAGTTGCCCGTACGGGGCATGGACGTTGACGGCCATGGCTTGGCCTTACACGCCGCCGCGGCGAATCAGCTTGCCGCTGGGCGTCCGGCCGTCGATCTCGCTGCCGCGCAGGTACGTTTTGCGTACGACGCCGGAGAGCGCCTTGCCGTCGTACGGCGTGATCGGGTTCTTGTGCTTGAGCTTCTTGACGTCGACGACGAACGCGTCGTCGGGCGCGAAGATGGAGAAATCAGCGTCGTACCCGAGCGCCAGCTGGCCTTTATTGTGCAGGCGGGCCAAGGCGGCAGGCTTCTCGGACATCCAGGAAACCACCTGCTCCAGGGTGATGCCGCGGTGCCGGGCTTCGGTCCAGATCAGAGAGAGCCCCAGCTGCAACGAGGAGACCCCGCCCCAGGCCACGGCGAAGTCGCCGTTTTCCAGGTCCTTCAGGTCAAGCGTCGAGGGCGAGTGGTCCGAGACGATGCAGTCGATGGTGCCGTCCTGTAGGCCCTGCCAGAGCAGCTCGCGGTTGGAGGCCTCGCGGATGGGCGGGCAGCACTTGTACGCGGTGGCGCCGTCGGGGATTTCCTCGGCCATGAGGGTGAGGTAGTGCGGGCAGGTTTCAACGGTGAGGTGCACGCCGTCGCGCTTTGCCGAAGCGATCATCGGGAGGGCGTCCGACGACGAGAGGTGCAGTATGTGCGCACGTGCACCGGTCCAGCGGGCACGTTCGATGACCTCGGCGATGGCCTTGTTCTCGGCGCCGCGCGGGCGGGAGGCAAGGAAAGTGGAGTAGTGCGCGCCGCCGGGGTGGGGTGCGTGGTCGATCGCGTGGGAGTCCTCGGCGTGGACGATCATGAGGGAGTCGAAGGACTTGAGCTCCGCCATGTCCTCTTCCATCTCGTCCGCGTCCAGGTGCGGGAACTCGTCCACACCGGAGTGGAGCAGGAAGCACTTGAAGCCGAAGACGCCCTCGTCATGCAGCGGGCGGAGGTCCTTCTTGTTGCCCGGGATGGCGCCGCCCCAGAATCCGACGTCCACGAACGCCTGGTCCTCGGCAACTTCGCGCTTGAGCTTCAGGCCTTCCACGTTGGTGGTGGGCGGAATGGAGTTCAGCGGCATGTCGATGATGGTGGTGACGCCGCCGGCTGCCGCAGCGCGCGTGGCGGAGGCGAAGCCTTCCCATTCGGTGCGGCCGGGCTCGTTGACGTGAACGTGGGTGTCAACGAGGCCGGGGATGAGGGTTTCGTCGTCGCCGAGCTCGATGATTTCGGTGCCCTGCAGGCCGTTGCCCAAAGGCTCGATAGCGACGATCACGCCCTTGCGGACGCCGACTTCGCGAGCGGTGATACCGGCGGTGGTGAGGATGCGCTGGCCGCGGATGACCAGGTCAAACGGGCCGTGTGCCGTGGTGGTTTCTTCAGACATGGAGTTGCTCCTTGGTCTCGGTTCGCGCTGCGTCTTGGGTGGATACCGCTTTTTCAGAGAGGCGCACGCCGATGTGCTTACCCAATTCTTCAAGCAGCGGCCCTGCTTCAGCTATACATTTCTCTACATTGGATTCGAGCTCGGTCAATGCGTGGACCGACTCGAAACCGGACTCCGAAAGTTGTTCCGGGCTCAGCGTACTGCGGCCGCAGACGGCAATCACAGGGATCCCCGATCGCGCCGCCGCCCGCGCCACGCCCATCGGCGTTTTGCCGAGCAGGCTTTGTTCGTCGAGGCTGCCTTCGCCGGTGATCACCAGGTCCGCGCCGGCCAACCGCTGCTCGAGTTCAGTGAATTCGAGCACGACGTCGATGCCCGGCCTGCGTGCCGCGCCCAGCGCCGCGATGGCGATGTAGCCGACGCCGCCTGCCGCACCAGCGCCCGGAGCCTGTGCGGCGTCCTGGGCTTCGGAGCCGATCTCGTTGGCGAGGACCTGGACGAAGTGGGCCAGAGCCGCGTCGAGCGAGGCGACATCGTCCGGCGTCGCGCCCTTCTGCGGTCCGAAGATCGCGGCGGCGCCGGTGCGGCCCAAAAGGGGATTGTCGACGTCGGACGCCAGGACGAACTCGGTGACCTCCAAGCGGACGTCGAGGTTCGAGAAGTCGATCCGGTCCAGGCGGGCCAGGGCCGCGCCGCCGCCGGGGAGTTCGTTCCCTTCGGCGTCGAGTAGGACGGCGCCGAGGGCCTGCAGGACGCCGGCGCCGCCGTCGGTGTTGGCACTCCCGCCGACGCCGAGGATGATGTGCCGGCAGCCGAGGTCCAGGGCGGCGCGGATGAGTTCGCCCGTGCCCAGGCTTGTGGAGCTCTTGGCCGTTTCGGTATTCGGGGCGCTGCCGTCGCCGAAGCCCGGCAGCACCGCAAGCCCGGAGGCCGCAGCCATTTCAATGACGGCTTCCTCGCCGCGGACCGCGAACTCGGCCGTGATCGGCTGGCCCGTGGGTCCGGTGACCGTCGTGCTGCGGCGGGTGAAGCCGGAGCCGACGGCGGCGTCGAGAGTCCCCTCGCCGCCGTCGGCCACTGGAATGAGCGTGGTTTCAAAGCCCTCGGCTGGCAAACTCGCCGCTGCGCTGCCAGCGGCAAAACCTGCCCGCAATCCGGCGCTCAAGCGGCTGGCGACCTCGGGAGCTGACAGCGATCCCTTGAACTTGTCCGGGGCTATGACCACACGCATTCCGTACCTCCTTCAGTACTTACTAGTCCAGCATCGAGATGATCGAAGTGGGGGCGTCCGCCCCGCGCTCGGCCAGATCTTCGAACTCGTTCACACCGTTGATTTCAACGCCCATGGAGATGTTGGTGACCTTTTCAAGGATCACTTCAACCACCACGGGAACCTTGAACTCGCCCATGAGCGCCTTGGCCTTGTCGAAGGCGGCAGGCAGGTCGGACGGGTTTTCCACGCGGATGGCCTTGCAGCCCAGGCCTTCGGCGACCTTGACGTGGTCCACGCCATAGCCGTTGGTTTCCGGGGAGTTGATGTTCTCGAACGCCAGGGACACGTTCTGTTCCATGTTGAAGCCGCGCTGCGATTGGCGGATCAGGCCCAGGTACGAGTTGTTCACCACCACGTGGATGTACGGCAGGTTGAACTGTGCGCCCACGGCCAGCTCTTCGATCATGAACTGGAAGTCGTAGTCACCGGACAGGGCAACAACGGTCTCGTCCGGCTTGCCGCGAACGACGCCGAGGGCGGCCGGGGCGGTCCAGCCCAGGGGGCCTGCCTGGCCGGCATTGATCCACTTGCGCGGGCCGAAGACGTGCAGCAGCTGCGCACCGGCGATCTGCGAGAGGCCGATGGTGGACACATACGTGGTGTCCTTGCCGAACGCCTTGTTCATTTCTTCGTAGACGCGCTGCGGCTTGATCGGCACGTTCTCGAAGTGGGTCTTGCGCTGCAGCGATCCCTTGCGGGCGGTGCACTCGGCGACCCAAGCGGAGTAGTCCGGCAGGGACTTCGCTGCCTGGCGCTCGCGTGCCAGCTCGATCAGCCCGTCCAGCGCCGCACCGGCGTCGGACGCGATACCGAAGTCCGGCGAGAACACGCGGCCGATCTGCGTGGGCTCGATGTCGATGTGCACGAACTTGCGGCCCGCGGTGTACGTGTCCAGGCCGCCGGTGTGGCGGTTGGCCCAGCGGTTGCCGATGCCGATCACGAAGTCCGAGGCCAGCATGGTCTCGTTGCCGTAGCGGTGCGAGGTCTGCAGGCCCACCATGCCGGCCATCAGCACGTGGTCGTCCGGGATGGTGCCCCAGCCCATCAGGGTGGGGATGACCGGAACGTTCAGCAGTTCGGCCAGTTCAACCAGCTGCGCGGAGGCACCGGCGTTAATGATGCCGCCACCGGCGACGATCAGCGGGCGCTCAGCCGCGGTGAGCATGTCCAGCGCCTTTTCCAGCTGCTTGCGGCTGGCCTTCGGCTTTTCGACGACGATGGGCTCGTAGGCGTCTATGTCGAACTCGATCTCGGCCATCTGCACGTCGAACGGCAGGTCCAGCAGGACCGGGCCCGGACGGCCTGAGCGCATCAACTGGAAAGCCTTCTGGAAGGCGCCCGGAACCTGGCCCGGTTCCAGGATGGTCATGGCCATCTTGGTGACCGGCTTGGCGATGGACTCGATGTCCACGGCCTGGAAGTCTTCCTTGTGCAGCTTGGCAACGGGGGCCTGGCCGGTGATGCAGAGCATGGGGATGGAATCTGCCCAGGCTGCGTACAGGCCGGTGATCATGTCCGTTCCTGCAGGGCCCGAGGTGCCGATGCAGATACCGATGTTTCCGTCCGCCGCACGGGAGTAGCCGTCAGCCATGTGGCTGGCGCCTTCAACGTGGCGGGCCAGGGTGTGGCGGATGCCGCCGTGTGCCCGCATCGCGGAATAGAAGGGGTTGATTGCCGCGCCTGGCAGGCCGAACGCCTCGATGGCGCCTTCCTTTGCCAAGATGGCGACGGCTGCGTCTACAGTGCGCATCTTCGTCATGGTGTGCTCCTTGAAAAGTCTGTTTTTGCCCGCTTCGGGCGGATTTTTGGGTGTGTCTGGGGGAGCCGGCGGCGGAAATCCCCTCCGCGGGCTGCTGGTTTTCGCTTGTTTCCGCCCTTTGGGGCGGGCGGCTTACTTGCGGCCGCTGAGCTGGAGGACCTGCTTGAAGAGGCCGGAGTGGTCGAGTCCGCCGTCGCCCTGGTTGACAGTGGCGGCGACGAGCTGTGCGACGACGGCGCCGAGCGGGATTGCGACGTTGGCTTCGCGGGCTGCGGAGGTGACGATGCCGAGGTCCTTGTGGTGGAGGGCAAGGCGGAAGCCGGGGTCGAAGTTGCGGTCGAGCATCTTCTGGCCCTTCTGGTCGAGGACCTTGGAGCCGGCCAAGCCGCCGCCGAGGACCTTGAGGGCTGCGTCCGTGTCCACGCCGTAGGCCTCAAGGAAGGCGATAGCCTCGCCGAGGACCTCGATGTTGACGGCCACGATCAGCTGATTGGCTGCCTTGACGGTCTGGCCGGAGCCGGAGGGGCCGACGTGGACGATGGTCTTGCCGACGGCGTTGAGGACATCCTGTGCTGCTTCGAAGTCGTCTGCGTCGCCGCCGACCATGATGGAGAGGACGGCGTCGATGGCACCCTGTTCGCCACCGGAAACCGGGGCGTCGAGCGGGCGGATGCCGGCGGCGACGGCGTCTGCCGAGAGGCGGGCCGCGACGTCCGGGCGGATGCTGCTTGCGTCGATCCAGAGGGTGCCCTTCTTCGCGTTGGCGAAGACGCCGTCCGGGCCGCTGACGACACCTTCGACGTCGGGGGAGTCCGGCACCATGGTGATGACGACGTCGGCGTCCTTGACGGCGTCGGCGATGCTCGTGGCACCCTTGCCGCCTTCGGAGACGAGCTTGTCGATCTTGTCCTGGCTACGGTTGAAACCGGTGACGGTGTGGCCGGCCTTGACCAGGTTGATGGCCATGGGGAGGCCCATGATTCCGAGTCCGATAACTGCAACGTTGCTCATGATTTTCCTTACTGAAGTCTTTGTTTTAGCTCAAGTGTGCTGGACCCAACTAGCTCGCAGTTGATGTCGTTTTGAGGGCTCTAAACGACATCAACTGCTACTCAGTTGGGTCGTGGGGGTTCGCTAGTGGGAGGTGGCGCGCTGGCGGATGGCCCAGCTGAAGGCCGTTTCCTGCGGTTCCTTGTATTCGAGGCCGATGTAGCCTTCGTAGCCGAGTTCGCGGCTGCGGGCGATCCATTCGCCGAGGGGAAGCTCGCCGGTTCCGGGAGCCCCGCGGCCGGGGTTGTCGGCGATCTGGATGTGGCCGAAGTCCTTGGCATGGTTTTCGATGACGGCTGCGACGTCGTCCCCGTTGACTGCCAGGTGGTAGAAGTCGGCGAGGAGCTTGACGTTCGTGGCGCCGGATTCTTCCTTGACGCGGGCGATCACCTTGAGGGCGTCGGCGGCCTTGAGAAGCGGGTACTTGGGGGCGCCGCTGACCGGTTCAAGGAGGACGGTGCCGCCGATGCGTGCGACGCCTTCCGCGGCACTGGCCAGGTTCTCGGCGCCGATGGCGTCCTGCTTCTCGGCCGATTCGCCGTCCACGCGGTTGCCGTAGAGCGCGTTGAATGCCTTGCAACCGAGCCGCTCGCCGATGCCTGCGACGACGTCGATGTTGTCCAGGAATTCGGAGGAGCGGGCGGGCCAGGAAACCAGGCCGCGGTCACCGCCGGGCATGTTGCCGGCGTTGAAGTTCAGGCCGGTGAGCTGAACGCCAGCGTCCTTGATGGCGTTCTCGAACTCGGTGACCTGGGCGTCCGACGGGATGGAAGTCTCAAAGGGCCACCAGAATTCGACGGCGTCAAAGCCGGCAGCCTTCGCGGCTGCGGGGCGCTCGAGCAGGGGCAGCTCCGTCAGGAGGATGGAGCAGTTCACTGTGTACGTCATCGTAGGTGTCCTTCCGGGGGAGGGCTTGGGATCTATCTTCCACTTGGCTTGTTCTCTTGGGCTAGTTCGCCTTTGTCGATTTCCGCTTTGTGGAATTTAGATTCTGCTTTATGAAAAGTTTAGGGAAGGAGGGGGTG
>NZ_JBYSXB010000035.1:0-55826 GCF_058781765.1 Arthrobacter sp. FW306-1B-G06A
CCGCGCCCGGTCAATCACTTGCCGCCAACGGGCAACTCAACATGCCGCGCCCGGTCATTTCTAACTTGCCGTTGACAGAAGGTGATCCCCTCTTGTTTTCGCGTCTCGGGGTTACGCCAGCGGACCGTAAAAGATGACGATCCGTCCGATTTTTTGCGCTCCCAAATGCTGGCCATAGCCAAAATTCTAGGCTTCGTGTGCACAGAAAACGAGTTTCTGTGCACACTCACAAGCCTAAAACCGCTCTGACGCGAAGATTGAATTCGCGTCAGAGTCCGCTGCTGCGGTCAGCTAAAGCGGTCGAGGGTCACTTGGTAGCCCATGGTTTCGAGCTGGTGGACCGCCCGGCTCTTTGCCCGTTCCGGCTGTAAACGGGTGTAGAAATCGCTGCCGGGGTCCTCGTAGAGGGTCCCGTCCATGCCCATGTGCCATATCGAGACGAGCATTTTGTGCTGGATCGCGACGTTTGCCTTCTGCGGACCCCGCCGGGAAGCGATCCGACGGTATCGGGCGCCGAGGTAGGTTGTCGGGTTCTGTGCACAGGCCATTGCCGCGGCGCCAAGGGCTCCTTGGAGGTAGGGGTTGCCTGGACGGGTCCTGGTGGATTTGACCCGTCCAGCGGACTCGTTACTGCCCGGGGTCGTGCCGGCCCAGGATGCAAGGTGGCCGGGTGTGGGGAATCTGGACATGTCCCCTCCGATTTCGGCGATGATCACCTCGGCGGTCAAGACGCTGATGCCGGGAATGGTGGTGATCAGCTCTCGGAATCCTTGAAAGGGTTTGATCACCGCTTGGATACGCGCGGTGATGTCCTCGATCGCGGCCGAGTGCCGGTCGATCAGGTCCAAATGCACCTGGGCGAGGAACGCGTGGTGCTCGCTGAACTGGCCGGTCAGCGCCTCGATCAGCTCCGGGATCTTCGAGCGCAGCCGTCGCTTGGCCAGCTCCGCGAGGACGGAGGGGTCGCGCTGGCCCTCGATCAGGGACTCGAGCATCAGCCGTCCGGAAACACCGGTGATGTCGGAGGCCACCGCGGAGAGTTTGATCCCGGCGTCTTCGAGGAGTTTCTCGAGCCGCTGGATCTCACGGCCTCGTTCACGGGTGATCGCGGTCCGGGCCCTGGTCAGGTCCCGTAATCTACGGATCGGCTCCGGTGGAACAAACGAACCGCGCACCAGGCCGTGCGCACCGAGCTGAGCTAACCAGGTGGCGTCGGAGACATCGGTTTTGCGGCCTGGAAGATTCTTCACGCGCCGGGCGTTGACCAACATCACCTCGACGCCCGGCAGGTCTTCGAGCAGGTAGTAGAAGGGCTTCCAGTAGTCTCCGGTCGCTTCCATCACCACACAGGTGACCCTCTCAGCGGCAAGGTGTTCTCGCAATGCGAGGATCTGGTTGGTCATCGAGGCCCAGGTCGTCACTGTCTCGGTTGTTTTGCGACGCCCTGACGCGGCGATCCGGACACAGACCTTTGCGTCCCTCTTGGAGATGTCGAGCCCGGCACAACGGACATGGACCACTTCCATGGCTACTTCCTCCTCCATATCAAACAGGACCATCACTGATGTCCGTCGCGGGGAGGGCAGGGAGAAAAGGTAAGTCTGACGCTCGTGCTCGAAGGCAACAATCCACGGTTCCCGTGGAGCCCATCCACCACCATGCTGACCTACAGGCTCAGCGGCACTACAGAGCAATCGGGGTCGACCACGACGGACCCTTTCAGTGTGCGCCACGTAGGCGAGCAACGACCACAGACCAGCCGCTGCCAAATCTTCGCGCACCACGGCGCGCCCAGGAACGAAGGCGCCGCATTGCTGACCTGCGACAACATTGTGCCCGAGGTGGGACTCGAACCGCATTCCAGGCCGCGGAAACACAGGGAACTCCCGAAAACGTACCGAGTACGGCCCAATCCGACCGATATACGACCCAGTCCGACAGCAAAAGTGTTGACACTGTCAACAGCCCGCATCCGCCCCTAGGACTCCCCCGAACCAAACGCCAGAGAGTTCCAGCCATCAGCTTGGGACCGCTCCGCGGGACCTAGCGTCGAATCAGATGTTTTTCGATCACGATGGCGCTGCGCTGCAAATCGATCTCACCGGCGGCCACGCCCACCACCAGGTCGAAGCCCTCGTCGGAGTCGAAGTCGTGCCGGTAGCCGTTGATCCAGAGCAGGAGCACCATGAGTGTCCAGGCGGTGCGCTTGTTGCCGTCGATGAGCGGATGAAACCTGGCCACGGACTCCAGGAGCGCCGCGGCCTTCATGGCCAGTTGAGGATAGGCTTCAGTGCCCATGACCGTCGTAGCGGGGCGCGCTAGAGCGGAGGCGAGCAGCCCGATGTCACGGATATGGAACCCGTACCGGTCGATCACCTGCAATGCGTCCTCGATTTCGAGGTACAAACTCATGCATCCTCAAGGCGTTTGAGCAGCTCCGCGTCATGGCTCATCACGAAATCCAGACCCTCACTGATCTCGCGACGGCGGCCGTGCCGTTGCAGGACCAGCTCGGCTCCCTGGAGAAGCAGCGCGGACTTGGACGTATGCTCCTCGGCGGCAAGCTCATCGAGACGGCGGTCGAGGTCTTCGGGAACACGTAAATTCATAGCCATACCCCATGGTACCAAATCAGTACCAAAGAGGCTTGAGAAAAGGAGACTCGAACTCCTGACCTCTTCTCATGGAAGGGCATATTTCGCGTCCGCCAAAGGCTTGTGTTGGCTTGAGAATTCTCGGAATCTAGCGGTTTTCTCTGCGATGCTGAGCCTCTGACATGTCAGCGTTTTTCATCATTTCCGTGGGGTAAACGTGTGGCGGACAGTGCCGCCGATCATGCCATCGAAGTGTTCGGGTCGATACCCGCGTAAATGCGATCAGCTTCGTCATAACGCTCAACGTCTCGTAACTAATGGTTAGCACGACTTTTCAACCCCAGAGGTTCAACACATGCTTGTGAGAATCGCCGGCTCGCTTCGCTCCGCTGCTCCTTCCCGACACGAGAACGCGACCGTCGAGACGCCTCGGACCCATAGGGATACAAGACGTCCGTCAATCATCCTTGGAAAGCGTGTAATCCCAGCTTTAGTTGCGAGCGCCCCTGCGGGCCTGGAATCTGGTCGCTTCCCCGAATTCTAGGGGTTTTTGCAGTCAACGACAGGCGATGATTTGTCGTTTTGCAGTTGATTCAGGTGAGTTAAAGGTGAGCCGGTTGCAATGACCGTAGATGACCGGTAAACGAACATCCAAGCGCGGAGCGGAACTGGCGATGGCGGATGCTACGTTAACATAGGTCGATACTCCCATTTCCTGTCGATCAGAAATGACCAGGTAACCCGACCTGCCAGGACCCCTAGTCAACGGATTCTGCCTCCATGTGGATGGGGCCAGATGCGAGACTACGAAGCGGCGGTCGACGACAGGTTTTGGTTGGCGGCCTGCCGCAGCAGGCACTGGAGAGAGCAAGCATCAGCCTGAACGTGACGTTTTTCACCCAAGGCGGGTGAATTGGTCTCCGTGTTTTCCGGGTCGCCGCGATGGATGGGAGTCGCTGCGGCGTTCCCGATCAAGGGGTCGAGGAGGGCGATCGTGGAGGCCATGTCGACCGTGGGATCCAGAAGCCATTGGATCTGCAGTCCATCGAACGCCGCCACCCTCACCGCCCAGGAGAACCGGGCCCGCGAGGTCATCGAGGGACAGAAGACGGCCCGGACCCCTCGTTTCGTCAAGACCACAGGCGGGAAACCCAGCCTGGATGAGGCATCGCTGGCACGGGCCAGGGGGACGCGACAGCGTCTAGAGGAAGCGGGAGCCCCTCCGACCAATGGAAGGGCTCCCCTTTTGTCCAGATTTCGGAGGCCGGTCGTCGCGTCACTGTAGCCGCATCCAAAGATTTGAATGCACGGGTGCCTGCCGCACTGGCTTTTCGGGATTGCTTCGAAAGCTTTGACAGGTTCTCGTCTGGGTGCCGGCTATTTGACGACGAAGAGCCCCGTCAGAACCATTTCGACTACCGCCGCAGGTAGGTGCTCGGCTGGGTGTCATGACCGTGGCGTGAGGACAAGACTGCGGTAAGAGGCCTGGCCCATTTGAAGTTCGGGACCTGCTTTGCCAAGAAGGCCTCAATGCCGATCTCTGGTTCCCCGCTGGTGGCCATTTCTCGCTGCCAAGCTTCGTTGATTTCCGTCAGGTTGCCGCTTTGTTCTGCTATGACGTCGACAATTTCTTTCATCGCCTGGATTGATAGCTGTGAGCGTGATGCTAGACGCTGCGCGAGACCGGTGACCTGGGTACAAAACTCCCCCTGTGGCACGACCTTAGACAGAAGGCCTAGATCCAGGGCTTCCGCGGCCGTCACGAAATCTCCACTGAATAGCAGGTACTTTGCTGTTGCAGGTCCCGCCAGACGGACGAGTCGTTCAATTCCCGACAGCGGGTAAATGATGCCCACTTTTGCCGGGGTTATGCCAAGGACAGCGCGGTCTGAGGCTACGCGTATGTCGCAGGCTCCCGCGATCTGCCACCCGCCGCCCATGCAGTATCCGTCAATAGCGGCGATCGTAGGTTTGTGAAATCTAGCCAGTACCTCTTCTCCTGCCGTGAGGTGACCGCCATCGTGTCGACCTGTTGCCGGGTCATGCAGGATTTCTTTGAGGTCAGTGAGGTCAGCGCCGGCGGAAAAGTTGTTCCCAGCTCCACGCACCACGACGACTTTCACGGTTTCATCAGCACCAAGTTCGGCCAGCAGCGGCGCGAACTGCTGCCACATCGTCTTCGACATGGCGTTGCGCTGGCGTTCATTGTCGAGAACGATCGTTGCTATTTCCCCGTCGTATTCGACTCGAAGAGACCCTGCCGGGGGCACTTTCCGCTCCCTGCTCATGCCTGTACCGCTTCGCCGACAGCTGCTTGATGAACGATCCCTGCGTGAATCAGTCCTTCGATCTGCTCCTCGGAGAGTTGCAAACCAGACAAGACCCGACGGGTATCCTCTCCGAGGGCTGGCGGCGCCTTACGTACCGGCGTCGCTTCTCCGTTGACTGACAAAGGACCCCGCAACAGAGGCAGCTCGCTCCCATCGCTGCGACGCAGGCGCTTGACCATATCGAGTTCTCGTATCTGGGCGTCCTCGAAAACTTGGCGGTAGTTATAGATGGGTCCCGTGGGAATTCCTGCCATTCGGAAGTCTTGGATCCATTTCAAACCCGACTCACAGGCTAGTAATTCTTCGATTTGAAGTTGTAGGGATTCTCTATTGGCTGCACGGGCCACGCCGGTCGCAAAGTGGGGTTCATCGGCCAATTCCGGGGCGTTAAGCAGGGCGCATAGCTGCCGCCATTGTTTTTCGGTACCTACTGCGATGATCACCGGAATGTCTGCTGTCTTGAAGACGCCATATGGTGAAAGCACTGGATGATCGTTGCCCTGAGGCTGTGGCACCTCGCCAAGACTTAGAAACCGCTGGCCCTGGAATGCGGAAATTGCAAGCCCTGCTTCAAGGAGGGAAGTCGACACTTCCATGCCGATTCCCCTGCGTTCCCGGCTCGCCAGGGCTGTGGCGACTCCAAAGGCCGTAAAGACGCCGGCAAAGATGTCTATAACGGGAAGTCCGGCACGACACATGGTGTCTGCGTCCATGCCGGTAACCGACATCAGTCCGGTCATACCCTGGGCCACTTGGTCCAGTCCCGCCGCCTGGCTCAGCGGGCCCGTGGAGCCGAATCCGCTCACAGACGCAATGATCAATTCGGGTCGTTCAGAACGTAGTTCCTTGGGATCAAATCCCATTTCTGCCAAGACTCCAGGGCGAAAGTTCTCGATAAGCACATCCGCTTCGTCGATCAGCTGACGCAGCAGGGACTTCCCTTTGTCGCTGTAGAAATCCACGGCAATCGAGGACTTACCGCGGTTGGCGCTATCAAAATACAGGCTGTGCTTGTCCTCAAAGGGTGGCCACGACCTGCTTGAGTCTCCACCCTTGATGCTCTCTACTTTGATGATTGTGGCCCCCATGTCGGCTAAGAGTGCCGTTGCAAAGGGCCCCGCCAGGGCGCGGCTGAGGTCGACGACGATAACACCTGAAAGTGGGGCAACGGTGTTTTCCACTTTAGACACCCAGCCTTACGTTGATTTGCTTAGTCTGGGTGAACCCGGCAAGCATGCCCTCCAAGGACACCTCGCGGCCGATACCACTCTGTTTGTAACCGCCGTATGATTGACCGACGACCTGGCCTCCTCCTTGGTTGATCTGCACCCAGCCCGCTTCAACGCGATGAGCTGTCTTGAGTGCGCTTTCAAGGTTGTGGCTCCAGATGTACGCGGCAAGGCCGAAGTGAGAGTCATTGGCCATGGCCACGACCTCGTCGACTTTCTTCCAAGGAATAGCTACGAGGACGGGGCCGAAGATCTCCTCCCGGGCCAGCCGGAAATCGTTGCGCGCGCCACTGAATACAGTTGGGAGATGGAAATAGCCCTCGGTCAGCGGCCCGGACGTTGGTAAATCACCCCCCAGTGACACGGCCAACTCCGGATGGTTTCTACCTTCATGCAGGTATGTGGCAATCTCCCGGAACTGTCCAGCGTTTATGATGGCCCCCATGTCCGTGTTCTCATCAAGTGGGTCGCCAACCTTCAGCTGGCTAAGGCGCGCCACAAGCCGATCAAGGACCTCCTCGTATACATCTTCGTGAAGAAACAGTCGTGAACCGGCGGTGCAGCTCTGACCTTGGCGCGTAAAACGTGAGGCGGCCAGAAGGCCGTCGACAAGGTCGTCATCTACAGCGTCCGGAAAGACGATGGATGGGTTCTTTCCCCCAAGCTCAAGGGATACATGGGCTAGTCTTTCACCTGCCTGTTGTGCCACACCGCGGCCCACTTCAGTAGAACCCGTAAACGAGACTTTATTTACGCCTGGATGTGCAGAAAGCGCTTGGCCGATCACCGACCCGCGGCCGGTGAGGGCGTTGAGCACGCCTGCGGGCAGGTGCTTGTTGCAGATCGCGGCAAGCAGCAGGATCGTCAACGGAGCGTCATCGGCAGCCTTCAATATGACTGTGTTACCTGCGGCCAGCGCCGCAGGAACCTTAAATCCGGCAATCATCAGAGGTGAGTTCCACGGCAAGATACAGGCAACAACACCGAGCGGCTCAAGCCTGGTGTACTGGAGCTGATTGTCTCCCGCCGGCAGGGTCGTGCCCTTGACTTCACCCGCCACACCCGCAAAGTAGCGGAAAAGGGATACCAAACTGGCCACCTCGGGTCGCGCTTGGGTTCGTAGAGCGTTGCCAGTATCGAGAGCTGTTAAACGGGCAAATTCTTCTGAGCGGGCCTCGATGTCGTCGGCGATCCGGGCCAGGGCCCTGGCACGCTCAGTGAAGTGCAACGACCGCCAACCGGGGAAGGCTTTGCGAGCGGATGCGACTGCATTGTCGACGTCCTCGGTTCCGGCGGCTGGTACCTTAGCGATGGTTTGCTCGCGTACAGCCGGGTTCCTGACATCGCGCCATTGCCCGCTACGGGCCTGTGTCCGTTCGCCGTCGATCCACATCAACAGCTCTGCACCCTTGAGAATTTCCTCAATGGGACTATTTGTCATTGTTTCGGTCATGCTTCCTCATGTTTAAGTTTTCGGGTGAACCAGTCCAACAGGCAGCGATGGCGTAATGGACGGGCCTCATCGGTGGCTAAATACGGGAGAACGTTTGGCAACGAAGGCCTGCATTCCCTCTTTTTGGTCCTCGGTCGGAAAGCATGAATGGGCAAGACGGCGCTCGGTGTTCACGCCTTCGGCGAGGGACATCTCGAAGGCAGCGTTGACAGCTTCTTTAGCCATCAACACCACCGGGTTCGACATGCTAGCTATCGATTCAGCGGCTGCCAATGCCTCCGCCAGAAGTTCAGCCGCAGGCACAACACGCGCCACGAGTCCAGACAGTTGTGCTTCGTCGGCGCCCATGATTCGTCCAGTGAGTACCATTTCCATGGCCTTGGCCTTACCCACGGCCCTGGTTAGCCGTTGGGTGCCACCCATGGCGGGAATGACGCCAAGTTTGATTTCCGGCTGACCGAACTTGGCGTTGTCGGCTGCGATGATGAAGTCGGCGATCATTGCTAGCTCACATCCGCCGCCAAGTGCGTGACCTGCCACTGCTGCGATGAGCGGGATCCGAACTTTCGCCAGCTCATCCCACTCGGAGAAGAACTTCTGCGTGTACATGTCCATGTAGGTTTGCGGTGCCATCTCTTTGATGTCCGCTCCCGCCGCGAAGGCGCGGTTCGAACCCGTGATGATGATTGCTCCGACACCTGGGTCCTGATCGAAAGCTTGTGCAGCACGAAGAATTTCGACGCCCATCATGGAGTCAAGAGCATTCAGAGCCTCCGGGCGGTTCAACGTGATGACGCCAACGCGTCCCTGCTGTTGCACGAGAATGCGTTGATACTCGGTCATACCGTTTGGTTCACTTCCTCATTTGATCGGACCCGAATTTCATCGATGATGCCGGAGAAGTCTTTACTGCTACCCTCGCCCGCAGCGAAGTGACGGTAAATTTCCGCTGCTAGCACGCCCATCCGGCCTTGGACGCCTGCAGACTTAAGTGCGTGAACCGCAAGACCGAGGTCTTTTGACATCAATGAGCCCGCGAAGCCTGGCATGAAACCCTGGTTGGCCGGACTCGATGGAACGGGGCCAGGCACAGGACAGTTAGTTGTCAATGCCCAGCACTGCCCGGAGGCGTTTGCTGCGACATCAAACAGAGCTTGGTGGGACAGGCCTAGGCGCTCACCCAGGACAAAGGCCTCAGAAACGGCGATCATGCTGATGCCCAGGATCATGTTGTTGCAGACTTTCGCGGCCTGGCCCGCGCCCGGTCCGCCGCAATGGACAATTCGTTTGCCCATGGCTTCCAGCAGCGGCTTCGCCTCGTCGAAATCGGCCATGCTCCCACCGGCCATGAAAGTCAGGGTGCCGGCCTCGGCACCAGCCGTGCCGCCTGAGACAGGAGCGTCCAAAGCCCGATGGCCGGCCATCTGTGCAAGGTTGTGCACAAGTTGAGCGTCGTCGACTGCAATAGTGGAGCAGTCGAGGAATAGTGCTCCAGGCGTAGCAGCCGCGAGTAGTCCTTCGGGCCCGCGATAAACGTCGAGCACATGCTTTCCCGCTGGGAGCATCGTTATCACAACGTCAGCGCCGCGGGCGGCATCTGCCGCAGACAGGGAGACCGCAATTCCCAGTGCTTGCGCGGTTTGGAGAGCCTGAGGCACGAGATCAAACCCGCGCACGTCATAGCCAGCCCCGGCCAAATTCGCGGCCATTGGTCCTCCCATATGGCCCAGTCCGATAAAGGCGACAGTCTTGCTCATCTGCTCAGCTCCTCATTTCTAGTTGTCTCGACAGTCCCAACTCACGCGGGCCTAGGTCGGCAAAGTATTGTTCAACATCATGTGGCGTTACATGCTCGAGTCTTGGCGTGGACCAGGAGGGAGTTCGATCCTTCTCTATGACCTGGGCCCTGATGCCTTCAGTGAAGTCTGCGGAGACCAAGGCACGCAGCGATACCCGGTATTCCTGGTCCAAAACGGCTTCCAAGGAATCCATGCCCCGGGCACGCCGCAGAGATGCCAGAGTTACCTTCAACGCGGTCGGCGATTTGGTCTGGATGCGTTCGGCTGCTTCGCGGGCGGCAGGTACATCGGACCCAAGCAGTGCCTCGACGATCTCCTCCGCACGGTCGAACGCGTAGCACGAGTCGATCCACGCGGCACTTGCGGCTAGGTCCGAGGCTGGAAACCAGCTTCGTTCGATCGAACGCACTGCTTCGTGGGCATCACTCTGAGAAAGAGCATGGGATAGCATGGGAAGATCGCCCGCGTCCACGAAATGATCGGCCAGGCCACAGGCGATGGCGTCAGGACCGGAGACGGTGCCAGCCGTTAGGGCCATGTGGGTTCCCCGCTCGCCGGGCGCGTGGGACAGCAGCCAGGTTCCTCCGACGTCCGGGATGAACCCAATGCCAACTTCGGGCATTCCCAGCTTCGTCCTTTCGGTTACAACCCTTATTGAGGCATGGGCGGACACACCGACACCACCACCGAGAACGATCCCGTCCATCAGGGCAACAATTGGCTTTGGATAACTGGCGATTAGCGCGTTGAGCCGATATTCGTCGGCCCAGAAACTGGCCGTTTCGGTGCCGCCTTGGAGTGCGTCGCGATATATTGCGACGATGTCGCCTCCTGCGCACAGTCCCCTCTCCCCCGCCCCCGAAAGCATGACGGTGCGTACGGTCTCGTCCTCAATCCAGTCTTTCAGTGCGGCGGCGATAGCGGTGACCATTCCATGCGTCAAAGCATTCAGGGCCTTGGGACGGTTCAGAATGATTCTGCCCAAGCTTCCATCGCGCCGAACAAGAACTTCGTTGCGGTACACTCCTAGGCCCCCGCTACAGTGCGACCGACGACTAGACGCATGATCTCGTTCGTTCCCTCCAGGATTTGGTGAACGCGCAGATCCCGCATGATTCGCTCCAACCCGTATTCAGCCAAGTACCCGTATCCACCGTGCAGCTGAATCGCCTCGTTGGCTGCCTGGAATCCGGCATCCGTCGCTACCTGCTTGGCCATTGCGCACAACTTGACGAGATCCGGGGCGCCGCGGTCCAACGCCTCGGCGGCCCGCCACAGCAGCGATCTCGCCGCCTGCAGGTCGGTTTCCATATCAGCCAGCCGGAACAGAAGTGTCTGCTGATTGATGAGAGGCCCCCCAAACGCCGAGCGTTCGTGAAGGTAAGCCGCTGTCTTGTCCAACGCGGATTGGCCGCCGCCCAGTGAACACGCCCCCATGTTTAGCCTGCCACCGTTGAGACCCTTCATCGCAATACCGAATCCATCACCTTCCGCGCCCAGGCGATTGGAAATCGGGACTGTGACCTTGTCAAGGATCACTTGACGGGTAGGTTGGGCGTTCCACCCCATCTTCCTTTCGTTAGGGCCGAAGGACAGTCCGGGAGTTCCGGCTGGAACAACGATGGCACTGATACCCCGGGATCCGTTGTCTGAGGTTCTGGCCATCACGACATAGATTTCCGAGGCGCCTGCCCCGGAAATGAATTGCTTGGTTCCGGATATCACATAAGAATCTCCCTCTTTGACGGCACGTGTGCTGATGGCAGCAGCATCTGACCCCGCACCGGGTTCCGTCAGGCAGTAACTGCCGAGGGATTGCATGGACGCCAATTGCGGAACCCATTTCGCGCGCTGTTCATCGTTGCCGAAAGCATCGATCATCCACACCACCATGTTGTGGATGGACATGTAGGCGGCGATGGTTGTGTCCCCTTTTGCCAGTTCTTCGAACACCAGCACAGCATCCGAGCGTGATAGTCCCGATCCGCCAAACTCTTCGGCGGCGTAAATTCCGCCCATCCCGAGGGAACCGGCCTCCGCGAGCACGTCGACGGGGAAATGTTTGGTCTCGTCCCACTTTGCGGCGTTTGGTGCTAAGGCCTCAGCCGTGAATTCGCGCACCATTTGGATGAGGGAGTGTTGATCCTCGCTGAGTTCAAACATGAGTATTCCTTTCGAAATCCGGCATGGTGGTCCGGACAGAACTAAGTGGAAGTCTCTACTTCCTAGCTAGCGGGAGACGTTGCCCAGGAGGGCTGCGATGGGGCGGAGGAATAGGGGCCGGGCGAGCATCCATGCCGCGGCGATCACCGCAATTGACGCTGCGAAGATCCAGAAACCGGCCCAGTCGCCGTCGTCTCGGGCCGCATACATATGATTCAGGTTTCGCAGAGCTCCTGTGGCGAACACCAATCCGACATGAACGACGATGAAAAGCACGAAATAGGTCATCACCGGGAAATGCACGGCTCTCGCAACTTCAACCCGGTAGAAGCGATTGAGCCCTTTCGTTGTTTTGGGCCATGCTTTGGACATGCGGAGTCCAGTCACCACGGCCAGGGGAGAGGCGACAAACACAGTAGCGAAGTAGGCGATGACCTGAAGGCTGTTGTAGTTGACCCAACCGTTCTCGGTCGGCCAGTCGAGGGATGCATATTGAAGTGCGGCGGAGACTGCGTTCGGGACTACGTCCCCGCTCGTCGGTACGATGCGCATCCACTGACCTGTGACACAAAGCAGTGCCACAAAGACGATCCCGTTGAGGAACCAGAGCACATCCAATGTCAGATGCAGCCAGAGATCGAGACTGATTTTCTGCGGGGGATTCTTTGAGCGGATGAATCCCTTGTTGTTGCGGGTCCAATGGGCCTTCGGCCGGGTAGCGGTCCTAACTTGCCAGCCAGAACGGACGATCAGCACCATGAGGAATGCGTTTAGAGAGTGCTGCCAGCCTAGCCACCAGGGGAGGCCTACCGGGGCGGTTGTCGGCAACTCCACTTGGCCGGGGTAAATAACGAGGAAGGATTCCACGGATGGCAGGGAACGGCACCACCTTGCTAGAAGCATCACAACCAAGAGAGTGCCCACTGTGCAAACCAGGGACTGAAGAATCTTAGTCTTTCTACTCTTGGTTATGGCGACCGTCTTTGCATTATTGGCCATATCCTGAGTTCCTTTCTTCCAACCCTGGAGCGCCTGGCAAGGGATCCAATTTCTACCTTCGACGTTCCTCAATAGCTGAGATGAGCTGTGGCACGACACTGAATACGTCCCCGACGATTCCGAAGTCCGCAACATCGAATATGGGAGCGTCTTCGTCTTCGTTGATGGCTACGATGCTTTGGGCGGAGTGCATACCTGCCCGATGCTGAATGGCTCCCGATATACCGAGCGCGATATAGAGCTGCGGAGACACCGAAACCCCGGTTTGTCCAACTTGGTAGGACTGGGGAACATAGCCGGCATCAACCGCGGCACGTGAGGCCCCTACCGCAGCGCCGAGGCAATCAGCGAGCTGTTCGACAAGTGCAAAGTTCTCTTTAGAACCAAGCCCTCGACCACCCGAGACCACAGTTGAGGCAGCATGCAGCGACGGGCGTTCCGACACGGCGTCGACGCGGTGTACATGTTCTATCCACGCGGGATTCCGGTCTTCGGGGCTCAACGCGAGAGTGGTCACTTCCGGCAACCTTGCCGGTGCCCGGTCATCCACCGCGCCGTGACGCAAGGTGATAATGGCCGGCACTTCGGAGGAAGTTGCTAGGACATCGAATGAACCCCCAAATACTGAATGAGCAGCGCTGGGGGTCTCATCGCGAAGTTCAACATCAACGGCGTCTGCAAGTAGGCCGACTCCTGCACGGACGGCGAAACGGGCCGCTGCGGTGCGGCCTTCCACAGAATTCGCAGCAACGACCGCAAAAGGGGAAAAGACGCTGGCGGCGCTACTCAGTGCGGCGACCTCAAGCGTGCCGAACACCTGGCCAACTTGCTCACTCTCGGCCACAAATACGTGGGAAGCTCCCATCTCACCGAGTGTAGCCGTGACGTTACTGCCGTTCCCGGGCCTGACAGTGACCACGGCAACCGGGGTGCCGAGCTTGTCGGCCGCTGCCAAGATACTTGTGGCGCTGCTTCCAATAGTTCCGTCAGAGGCCACTTCGATAAGCGCCAAAACATTCGACATGGTGATGTATTTCCTTTGCTCAGATCAGGCGGCTGGCGGTCAGGTATTCGGCGAGCTCTGCTGCGGCGCGGCCGTCGTCCTGAATCTTCTTGCCACCTGTTCGCGCGGGGCGCGCGGATGTTGCGACTACCACCGTGCCTGGCGCGGTATGTGCCAGTGCGAGATCATCCAAGGACATCGTGATCAGTGGTTTGCGTTTGGCCGTCATGATGCCCTTGAAACTAGGGAATCTTGCTTCAGCAACTCGCTCGGTAACAGAGATGACGGCGGGCAGCGACGCTCGAACGGTCATGAGCCTGTCTTCCAGGCTGATCTCGCCAGTGACTTGTTGGTTCTCAAGCTCAACGGAGTTGAGATAAGGCAATATGGGCAGGCCCAGATGCTCAGCGATCATTGAAGGAACCGCTCCACCACGTCCGTCTGTAGACTCATTGCCGGCGATTAGCAAATCAAAGCCTGTCCGCTGGGCCACTGTCGCGAGAACAGCCGCGGTCTGGGCCATGTCAGCTCCGGAAAGCTTGCCGTCAACCACATGCACCGCCGAGTCCGCTCCCATAGACAATGCCTTACGCAGAGTTTGAGAAGCCTGCTCTGGGCCCATTGTCACGGCAACGACCTCAACGCCCTTGTTATCGCCGTCCTTATGACGCAAAGCAACCTCAAGGGCGCGCTCGTTGATTTCGTCGACAATGCTTTCGCTGGCCGACCGGTCCAAGAGCCCGGTTGACGGATCGAGCAGTCGCTCTTCGCTTGTGTCCGGCACATGCTTCACCAAGACAATGATTTTCATGGAACCGTTCCTCCGCTTCCGCGTAAATTAGACGTTTTCACAAAAGATACTTGGACATCCAAGTATCTACTAGGTAGTCCTACGATTTCTCGATGGGCGCTCTCAGGCCGCCCTTGGCCATCTCGCCCCGATGCGGAGCTTGAGACACCGGCCTTGGACGCGGTCCCGGCGCCGGTTGAAAAAACATGCTTGGAGATGCCCTGGGATCCCTCAATACACCCCGCCTACACCACTTCCAGATGGCTTGGCCGGGGTAGTTCAAATGAAAGTGACCCACCCTCGCGCACTGGTCACAGCGCACTATAACCCCGACGGAGCTGGTGATTTGTGAGATCAGGCCGGGACGGCTTGATGAACTTTATAGACGTCGACAATTCTGTCGAACAGTTTCCTGATCTGTTCGAGCTCGGCATCGTTGGGGATGTAGGCAATCAGTGACACGCGCAGCAACATCTCCTCCGACCCCTTGAATTCGCTGGCATCAGGTTCTACGAAATCTGCCATGATTTGCCGAACGTCGACCTGCCGACGGTTGAGTTGCAGAAGGATTCGATTGAGCACGTTCAGGACCGGAGCGGCAAATATGGTTATCTCCAGGAGCTGAGGATCATCTAGATCTTGCTCGTGTGCAACGGGTAGGCGTGTCTCGATCATGAGAGGGTAAACGCTTCGCTCGGGTCGGTCAGCAGGCGACCGAGGGTGCTTAGCACCTTTGATCCCAATTCGCCGTCGACGAGTCGATGATCAAATGAGAGTGCCAGCTGGGTAACTTTCCGTGGTACGACACACCCGTCGACAACCCATGGCATGTCTCGAACGTTTCCGAACGCCAGGATGGCGGCTTCGCCAGTGTTGAGGATGGGCGTCCCTGTATCCACTCCAAGTGCACCGATATTCGTGATGGTGATCGTCCCCTTCGACATCTGCTCAGGGGTGGATTTGCCAGCTCGCGCTGTAGCAACGAGCGTCTCAATTTCATTGGCTAACTCGAGGAGGGTCAGGTCTTGGGCCTCCTTGACGTTTGGCACAATCAGTCCCCGCGGTGTTGCAGCGGCCAGACCGAGATTCACGTAATCGGGCAGCACGATTTCCTGGGCGCCCTCGTCCCAACGGGCGTTGATCCCGGGGAAACGGCGGATGGTTAGAAGGAGCGCCCGCGCGACAAGTACCAGCGGGGTGAGCCGCACACCTCTCCATGCGTGGTCTGCTTTGAGCCGGTCAAGCAGATCCATCGTCATCGTCACATCAATGGTGAGGAACTCAGTCACGTGCGGGGCCGTGAAGGCGGACTGAACCATGGCGGCAGCAGTCGCCCTGCGGACACCCTTTATAGGGATGCGTACCTCGCGACGGTGGTTGTGTCCTTCTGAGCCGGATCCGGCGGTTGATTCGGGCCGGGAAGCTAGTTCAACATCGCTCCGGCTGATAATGTCGCCCGATGATGGTCTGACTTTGGACAGGTCCACCCCCAGTTTTCTGGCCAAAGCGCGAACTGGTGGCTTTGCACGGATCGCCTGCGGGACTGGCGCCATCTCGGTCACCTGTGGCAAAGAACGAGATTTTCCGAGTCGGACCGTTCTGGCGACGGCTGGCTTTGGCCCGGTGCCTACAAGTACGAGAGGTTGCTCTTCAGTTGTAGAAACATCTGCCGTGTCCTCCATGGACGGGTGATCAAGGACTGAAGTCGCCGTCGACGCCAATGGATCAACGATTGTTACGATCACCGTTCCTACGCCAACTGTCACGCCTGGTTCAATGTGAATCGCCTTAATCACGCCATTGACTGGCGACGGCAACTCCACAACGGACTTGGCAGTCTCGATCTCGACCAACGTCTGGTTGACAGCTACCTCGGCGCCAACGGTGACGTGCCAGGCCAAGATTTCCGCCTCAGTTAGGCCCTCCCCCACATCTGGAAGCTTGAAATCAATCACTGAGGTCTCCTAGTAGTTAAGGCTGGCATCGATCGCTTCCAGCACACGGTCAACGTCGGGCAGAAATTGGTTTTCCATGTGCGCTGGCGGGTAGGGGAGGTTGTATGAGCCGACACGAAGGACGGGGGCCTCCAGATCGTAAAAACAGTCCTGAGTAATTTGGGCCGCAATCTCGGCGCCGATTCCGAGGAACGTTGAAGCCTCATGAACAACGACAAGCCGATGCGATGTTGCCGCTGCCTTGCGCAGCGTGGCCATATCAAGCGGAGCAATGCTGCGCAGGTCTACTACGCCGACCGAGACCCCGTCTTCTGCGGCCGCCTCAGCGGCAGCAAGCGCCGTCGCCAGGCTTGGACCGTGTGCCACGAGCGTGCAATCGGTTCCTTCACGTCGAATGGCAGCGTCATGCATGGAAAGGGAAGCCGTATCGTTGATCGTTCCCTTATCCCAATAGCGGCGTTTGGGTTCATAGAAAATTACGGGATCGTCACACGCAATCGCCTGCTGGATCATGTGGTGGGCATCGTCAGGCGTGGCACAGGATACGACCCGGAGACCTGCCGTGTGAGCGAAGTAAGCTTCATTGGACTCCGAATGGTGTTCGACCGCTCCAATTCCGCCTCCGGCGGGGATTCGAATCACCAAGGGAAGCTTCAGCCGTCCTTGAGACCTGGCGCGCATTTTGGCTAGTTGACTAACGATTTGGTCGAAGGCCGGGTACACGAAGCCGTCAAATTGAATCTCACAAACCGGGCGATAGCCGCGCAGGGCCAATCCGATTGCCGTTCCTACGATTCCTGACTCAGCCAGTGGAGTATCGACTACCCGCTCCGGGCCGAAAGTCGCTGAAAGTCCGTCGGTTACGCGGAAGACTCCTCCAAGAGTTCCGATGTCCTCGCCCATGACAACGACGCGCGGGTCTCGTTCCATGGCTGCGCGCAAACCGGAGTTGAGGGCAGCCCCCAATGAAGAGGTAGTAGCCATTCGCTATGCCACCGACTTTCGTGAACGTGCCATGTAAGCCACTTTTTCTTCTCGCATCACTGGGTGCGGATTGACATATGTTTGGTCGAAGACTGCATCGAGGTCATCGCCTTCAATTGAGCGACACTGCTCGCGCACTGTTGCAGCAAACGCTTCTTCCCGGTCAGCGAGATCCTTGAAGTAAGACTCCTCAAGCCCTGAGGAACGCAAGAACTTTTCCACTCGCGCCAGCGGATCTTTTTGCTGCCAGCGAGTTAGCTCCTCATCGCTTCGATAGCGCTTTGGATCATCAGAGCTGGAGTGGCCACCGACTCGATAGGTTTGTGCTTCGATCAAGGCCGGGCCGCCGCCAGAACGGACTCGTTCTACGGCCTGTTTTGTTACGGCGTGCACGGCGAGCACGTCGTTACCGTCGACGTGGTAGCCAGTTAGCCCGAAGCCTGCCGCGCGGACGTGTACCGGTGTAAGCATTTGCGTCGAAGTCGGCGTGGAAATAGCCCATTGGTTGTTTTGACAGAAGAACAGGATGGGTAGGTTGCCGGCCGCTGACCAGTTGAAAGCCTCGTTGACGTCGCCTTGGCTCGCCGAGCCATCACCAAAGTAAGTCAGTACAACTTCGTCCGCACGGTCCATCTTGACTCCTGCGGCGTATCCGGTGGCATGCAGTGTCTGTGTGCCGAGTACTAATGAGTTGATATGAAAGCGATGTTCTGCTGAGTCCCATCCGGAATGTGAGACACCACGCCACTGACGCATCACGTCCGCGGGAGATATCCCGCGGCAAAGTGCAGCGGCGTGTTCGCGGTAACTCGGAAAAACCATGTCGTTGGGTCGAATCGCACGAACGGAACCAACCTGCGCCGCCTCCTGGCCCCAGGACATGAGCCATAGGTGAAGCTCGCCTTGCCGTTGAAGTGACAGCGCCTCATGGTCAAGCCGGCGTGCCATAACCATATCTTCGTAGAGATCCTGCGCCAGCTGAGTGCTAACGTCCATCGTCTTTCCGGCAGCCGTCAAAGTTCCGTCTTCATTGAGAATCCGAAAAGGCTCTGTTGGCTGTAAGGGACTTTGACAGGCCGAGTCCAGAGGGTCAACTGAGGATACTGCTGCGTTCATCTCTTTCCACAGCTCTGTGCTGTCAGTCTGGTCAGACAATGTCATGGATGCTCCGAGAGGTTGGGTGTTGGAAAAGTGAGGAAGTTAGGGCTTCGATGGGCCTGATGTCGAAGGAGTGTTTTGGATCGACACACAGGAGGCTCTGACGCCTCATCACGATGCGGGCTTTGCATAGCTGACGACGGATGCCTCCTCCGTCAGCAGCACCCAGAGCAGAGCTTTCGGCGGCGCTGCCGTTTCAAAGAACGTGATGCGGGGGCCCGCCGTGGCACCTCAACCCGACTGGGAGTGCCTGCGTGGTTGCATTTGCCCTCTATGCGAGGGCC
Source organism: Arthrobacter sp. FW306-1B-G06A (assembly GCF_058781765.1). Taxonomy (NCBI): domain Bacteria; kingdom Bacillati; phylum Actinomycetota; class Actinomycetes; order Micrococcales; family Micrococcaceae; genus Arthrobacter; species Arthrobacter sp. FW306-1B-G06A. The sequence continues at coordinate 18,742 of NZ_JBYSXB010000035.1, forward strand.
GCCGAAATGCGCTTCAGCGCGATAATAGTCTGACGTCGCACGCGTAGGTATCGGCGGGTCGTGTTTCCCAGGCAGGGAACATTGACATGGGAACGTTCATGGTGTCGGTACTTTCGTGAGACAGGCACCCAACGCTTGTGGCGTCTTCGCCCATGGTCAGCAATCGGCGTGTTTCGCTGATTGATTCGTTGATCTATAGTGAAATGAACGGACTAATACGTCAAGTGATTACGAGTCAACTATGCAAAACGCCCAGATCAATCACAGCTCACTTTCAAGGAGATTATCAAAATGGCAAGCATTGACCGGCTCGACGCTCGAATACTAGGACTGCTGACCGATGATGCGCGGGCAGGCACCGCTGAACTGGCGGAGCATCTCGGGGTCAGCCGCAATACAGTGCAAGCACGTATTAAGCGGCTGGAGGAGGCTGGCATCCTTCGGGGATTCCGCCCGCTCATCGATTTCGCGGCAATCGATATGCCGATACAGGCTGCCATGAGCGTCGAGTTGGATCAACGGTTGCTCAAGGAGATTGTCGCTGGACTGGCTGCCCTCCCTGAAGTCCTGGAAGTAAAAATCCAGGCCGGCCGAGAGGACATCCTCGTACACGTGGCCCTGGCCTCTTTAGAGGCCCTGCAAGACCTGACCGCGTCGATTGTCACCATCGAAGGCGTGCGCAAAACGACGTCTACTTTTTTCGTCTCAACTCCGGTGCCCTACCGTGTCCAGCCTCTTCTTCAAAAACTCACAGATGGCACTGGCTGGGGTCGATCCACCCCTGCGCCTTCGGTTGGTTGACTCTCAGAATCAAGAGCCGTTGTTCGATCAAGGAAGTCTCCACGGGCAGCGGGCTATAGGTGCATCGTTGAGCAGGGGGCCGCGGAGCTGGCGTCAGACCCGCGAGTTGTCTCCTTCGGCTTCCTCCCTTTGAACCCTGCTTGGATTTGAGTCGAGATGAAAAGGTGGCAGCCACTTGGTGCAGGAGCCTCGGGCGGCGCCCGCATTGTCACCCTAGGCGGGGGCCGCAAGTCGTGCGTTTGAGTTGCGCTCGCCGCGGCGGGGACCTAGATCAGGCGGGTCAGCCAGCCGTGGCGGTCCTCGACCGTTCCGGTCTGGATGCCGAGCAGTTGCTCGCGGATGGCCATGGTGGTTTCGCCTACCTTGGCGTCCTCGGAACCGATGAACTCCGTTGCGTCCTTCAGGACACCGATCGGGGTGATCACGGCCGCCGTACCGCAGGCGAACACCTCGGTGATCTCGCCGGAGGCCATGCCGTCGCGCCATTCGTCTAGGGTGATCTTGCGCTCTGAAACTTCGCGGCCCATGTCCTTGGCCACCTGGATGACCGACGAACGCGTCACGCCCTCAAGGATGGTGCCGCTCAGGGCCGGAGTCACCAGCGAGCCGTCCTTGAAGACGAAGAAGACGTTCATGCCGCCGAGTTCCTCGACGGCGTCGTCATTGAAAAGGTCCAGGAAGAGGACCTGCTTGCAGCCGTTGGCTTCGGCTTCCTGCTGCGCGATCAAGGATGCTGCATAGTTACCGCCGCACTTGGCAGCGCCGGTCCCGCCACGGCCGGCGCGGGCATACTCGCGGGAGATCCAGATGGACACCGGCTTGAGTTCGCCGCCGAAGTAGTTGCCAGCCGGCGAGGCGATCACGCGGAACGAAACCTCACGGGCCGCCCTGACACCCAGGAAGGCCTCGGTGGCAATCATGAACGGACGCAGGTAAAGGGCCTCACCGTCGCCGGAGGGAACCCACTCCTTGTCCGCCTGGACGAGCTCACGGATGGCGCCGAGGAAGTACTCCTCGGGAAGTTCCGGCAGTGCCAGGCGGCGGGCCGACTTGTTGAGGCGGGCAGCGTTGGCCTCGGGACGGAAAGTCCACACCGAACCGTCGGCATGACGGTACGCTTTGAGGCCTTCGAAGATCTCCTGGCCATAGTGCAGCACGGCGGCCGAGGGGTCCAAAGTGATCGGGCCGTACGGTTCTACGCGGGCATTCTGCCATCCGCCCTTGCCTTCGGCGTCGACCTTGTAATCGACGAGGGCGGTGTGGTCGGTGAAGTAGTCGCCAAATCCCGGGTTCGCCAGAATGGCTGCACGCTCCTCAATAGACTTCGGGTTGGCCGAACGCTGCTGGCTGAATTCGACGCCATGGGCAGTCTGAGTCATGTTTCCTCCACAATCTGCCACGGATTCGGCAATGGATCCGTGGCAACATCTGATGATCTGGGACAAGTTGATTTAACAGGGCGAATCGTGAACGACCAGCGGGCCGAGCACGTTCTGTGATTCTGCGGGGCGGTAGCTGTGTGAAACTCCTGCGCCAACCTCCAGACACCGCAGGAGCAATTCTTGACGTCGCTAACCCGAAGCGCTCATGAGTAAGGTCATCCGTCTCACCGGCATCAGTCTGCCATGAGAGAACTCAATTTCAGCTTCCTGCCGAGCTTGGCAGCTCGGGTTCTAAGAATTCTTGGGCTCTAAGCCGGGTCTGGGAACGAAAAGCCTAGCTCTTCGGGCCTGCGCGGCCAACTGTCAACAATTCGTCCTCAATAGTCGCCTAGAAAGTAGGATTCATCTAAGTCTTCCCTCTGCCGGTCAAACAACGGGAGGGGAAGTAAGCTTCGAGAACTGCAGTCAAGCTTCGAGCTGCAGCGCCTCGGGGGCGAACGTGCTATTGTGAGGTATTACACCTAATGCCCCAGAATCTTGGAAAGGAAGGGGAGTTCGACGATGAATTCGACGCGGACCCGTCAGTCCCAAGCACCACTTCGCACGCGATCTGATGCCCACTCTTCTACATCTTGGGGAGACGGTGAGCCGGGCAGCCAGACCTTTTCCGCCGGCACCGAAGCTCCGACGGCGCGCCGCGCGAGGATCGCCGACTACCTGTCGGTAGCGGTCCCGACGGAACCGTGCACCGCTGCGGACGGCACCACGGTGTTCGTCTGCCAAGCGGCGGATGCGCAAACTGACCGCGGTACCTCTGAACTGTGGATCGTGGACGCTCCCGCCGGTTCCGTCCCTCGCCGCCTCACTTGCGGCCCGGCGGACTCCAACCCCCGCTGGCATGAAGCTACCGGAGACGTACTCTTCCTCCGCCCTGACGCCTCCGGAGTCCCGCAGCTGCACTCAATCTCCCCGTCCGGCGGAGAGGCCCGTGCGCTGACTACCGCGAAAGACTTCCCGCGCGGCGTCGGTACTCCGGTGGTCTCGCCCGACGGCAAGCGGATCGCTTTGACCGCGGCGGTGGACCGGCGGGCCGCGCGGGAGGACGTCTTCGTCACTCGTGGCATTTCATACAAGATCGACGGTATAGGGATGCGAGGGAGTCAGCGCACCCACCTCTTCCTTCTCACGGTCGACGAGGGCGCCGTAAGCCGGGTAACTGACGGCGACTGGGACGCCTCCGAGCCGGCATTCTCCGAGGACGGCGCGCAGCTCGCCTTCGCCGCGGGGATCGAGCCCGACTCGGCCGGGCGATTGGCCAGTCGCGTGCATGTCATCAACCTGGGCCTTCCCACCTTCCCGGTCCGCTCGGTTGGCACCTCAGCCGCGCTACATGCTCCCTTACTGTGGCTGCCCGGCGAGGCCGGTATCCTGGCCGTGGGCGCCGCCAAGGCCGGTTCCCACAACGCCGAACTGCTGCTCGTGGACCCTGCCGGGGTGCGGGAGGACCGGTCGCTGACTGCGTGCTTGGACCGCAATGTCATGGCGGGCGGCGTCGGCTACCCGGGCGGACGTCCCGCTCTGACGGCTGGCGGGGAGATCGTGTTCGCGCTGCGGGAGGGCGGATCCACCCACCTCTGGATCGCTCCGCTCGGCGGCGGCGCGCCTCGCCCCCTGCTGAGCGGCGCCCAGCGTGTAGTATCCGGCCACGCGGTAGGAAGGAACTCCGTCCGGGCTGCACTGAGCACGGCATCCAGCTTCGGGGAACTCGTGGAGATCCCGCTTGACGGCTCGGACCCGGAGGCTAATCCCATGCAACTCACCGCCTTCGGAGCGGGGCTGGGCGGCGTCGACTTCCCCATTCCACAGCGGCGCCATTTCACTATCTCTGACGGCAGCGAAGTAGAGGCGTTCGTGCTGCGCGACCAGTCTCTCACCGGCCCCGGCCCGCTGGTGCTCGATGTGCACGGGGGTCCTCACAACGCCTGGACCGGCACGCAGTCGCTCATGCAGCCGCACCATGCCGAGCTCGTCGCCCGCGGCTACACAGTGCTAATGGTCAATCCGCGCGGCTCCGATGGCTACGGTGAGGCGTTCTTCACGGCCGTCCATGACGGCTGGGGTGAGACGGATAAACCGGATCTGCTCGAGCCAGTGCAGCAGCTGGTCGAGGAAGGCATCGTCGATCCGGCCCAGCTGCTGATCACCGGATACAGCTACGGCGGCTTCATGACCGCGGCACTGACATCCCAGAGCGGCATCTTCGCGGCCGCCGTCGCGGGTGGACTGCTCTGCGACCTCGCCCACATCGCCGGGCCATCCGACCACGGCATATTGTTGGAACGGTTCGAATTCGACCCAACCACCGGCAACTCCCGGCGCCTCTCGCCGATCGAGAACGTGCACAAAGTCACCACACCAACGCTCGTCCTGCACGGCGATGCGGACCTGAGCTGCCCCTTGGCGCAGGCTGAGCAGTGGCACGCGGGCTTGGTACTCGCGGGTGTTGAGAGTGAATTGGTCCTCTACCCGGGCGCTTCCCATGCATTCGTGCTGACCGGCCGGCCCTCGCACAGAATGGACTACAGCCGCCGCCTCATCGACTGGTTCGAGCGCCACCTCTCTCCCACCCCCGCACGTAAGACTGTCGACGAGGCCTACTGGCAGCGACGTCTGGAGAGTGTCATCGCAAAATACGGGATCCCTGGAGCCTCCCTGGGCATCCTGACCACCACGCGCTCCGGGCCCCAAGTGATCACCGTCGCCGCGGGCGTGCTCAATACACTCACCGGACAGCCGGTGCACCCCGACTCGCTGTTCCAGATCGGCTCCAACACGAAGGTGTACACGGGGGTGATGATCCAACAGCTCGTCCAGGAGGGCCTGCTGGACCTGGACGCCCCGGTGCGGGCGGTACTGCCCGAATTCACCGTGGCCGATGAGACGGTCTCCGCCACGGTGACCCCGCGGCACCTGCTCACCCATAGCTCCGGCATCGATGGCGACGTGTTCCGGGACACCGGCGGCGGGGATGATGCGGTGGAGAAGTTCGTGGCAGGGCTGGCGGACGTGCCACAGAACTTCGCCCCTGGCGAGGACTGGTCCTACTGCAACACGGCGTTCGCGATCCTGGGCCGCATCATCGAGGTGCTACGCGGTGAGACGTGGGACCGGGCCGTGTACACGCATATCTTCGAACCGCTCGGGCTGAAGCACTCCACAGTACTTCCCGATGACACCATCCGCCTGTCCTCCGCCGTGGGGCACGATCCGGACGGGCCGGTGAAACACGTGCTGCACGGCCGTTTCGTGGGACCGGCCGGTCTGATCAACGCCCGGGTGGAGGACGTGCTGCGCTTCGCCGCAGACACGATCTCTGACTCCCCCGTGCTGCTCAGCCGGGCCAGCTACGACGCCATGCTCACGGACCAGGGGGTCTCCGGCAACGAGGCCGCCTCCGATCAACAGGGACTGGCCTGGCTCATCAACGTCTGGGACGGCAAGCGCGTGCATGGCCACAGCGGCGAGACGCTCCGCCAGCAGTCGTTCCAGCGGATCTCGCCCGACGCGGGCCTGGCGTTTATGTTTGCGGCTAACGGCGGCCTGATGGCCCCGGCCGCGGATGAGCTCATCGCCGAGGTCTTCGGCGAGCTTGGCGGAATCAGGGTCCCCGAATCGTTCGGGCCTGAGCCGGACAGCGCGCCGCTCACAGACGAGGAGGCTGGCACATTGGTGGGCAGCTATGGAGACGCCCAGGCGCAGATCATCGTGACTTGGGCCGATGGGGTCCTCACGGCGTACCGTTCCGATTCCCTGGACGTCAACGGGCGGGGCCCCATCACGAGCGAGGCGGTGTACACGCTGGTGCGCGGACGTAACGGCCGCTTCGCAGCGGGCATCCCAGGGCTTCCGGGCTGGCAACAGGTGTGGCGCCGCGATCATCGCGCCGGAACCGTACTGCATTTCGGCACCCGCGCCTTCCGCAGGCGGGTCGCAAATGACTGAGCGTCCACGCCGGATCAGCCTGCTTAGCCAGGCTGAGAGCCGCCTAGACACGCTGCTCGACGACGCGGTCCGGCTGCTGCGCGTGGAGTCGCCGTCGTCCGATCCTGCCTCGGTTGCCGCTAGTGCGCACGCCGTGGCAGCCTACTTGGAGGAGCGACTCGGAGCCGTACCGGAACGCCTTGTGATCGACGGGGTGAGCCACCTGAGGCTCAACTTCGGTGGGCCCACCCGGGTTCTCATCTTGGCCCACCACGACACGGTCTGGCCGCGGGGTAGCCTGGACAGGCTGCCTGCCCGCGTGAGCGACGGTGTGCTGCGCGGCCCCGGGTCCGTGGACATGAAGACTGGGATTGCCGTTGCTGTGCACGCGCTGAAGATCCTCGTGGAGCAGGGTCGGAGCCTGGACGGGGTCACAATTCTGGTCACGGGTGACGAGGAAGTCGGCTCCGTCACAAGTCGGGCCCTCATCGAGGAGACCGCCTCCGGCGCTGCCGCCGTCTTTGTCCTCGAGGCCGGCGGTGACAGCGGTCAGCTCAAAACCGAGCGCAGGGGCGTATCCATGTATCGGATCACGGCACACGGGCGCGCCGCGCATGCGGGGCTCGCCCCGGATGCGGGAGTGAACGCGACCGTGGGTCTGGCCCAGGTGGTGCTGAGCCTCGCCGAGATGCACGGTTCGGAACCGGGTCTCTCTGTAGTGCCCACGATCATCCAGGGCGGAATCACCGCGAATACAGTCCCGGCCAAGGCTTGGGTAGATGTCGACATCCGCGCCACGACGGTGTCCTCCCAGCTTCGCTGCGACACGGCGATCCGTGCGCTAAGAGCGGATTTGCCTGGCATCGAACTGACAGTCGACGGCGGCATCAACAGGAAACCTCTGGAAGCGGGGATGAGCGCTGAGCTGTTCGCCCGTGCCCGGCGGCTCGCGGAGCTTCACGGTCTCGGGACCGTGGAGCCGTTGGCCGTAGGGGGCGCCTCTGACGGCAACTTCACGGCGGCGCTTGGTGTGCCCACCCTCGACGGTCTGGGAGCATGGGGCGGGGGCGCGCACGCCGAGGACGAGCACGCCGTCGTCGCCGGTCTGGGGCCGCGGGTAGCCTTGCTTGCCGCGCTCATCGATGACGTGTTGGCCGAGGACGGCACTCTATGAGTGGCGACGTCAGGATCCGGCTGTTGGACGGACCCCAGGAGCTCGCCGCGCTCATCCAGGTCTTCGATCGGATCTGGGGCCCGACTGGCCACACTATGATGGACGTCCCCGCCCTGGTGGCGCTGCGCGCCGGGGGGCATTTCGTGTCCGGCCTATTCGTTGACAACGAACTGGTCGGAGGATGTATCGGGTTCCATGTCGAGCCGCTGGGTCGGACGCTGCACTCGCACATATCCGGAGTGCTTCCCGCACACGCGGGCGCCGGGCTGGGACGTGCCCTCAAGAGACATCAGCGGCAGTGGTGCCGCGAACGAGGGATTGACACGATCCGCTGGACGTTCGACCCGCTTATTTCGCGCAACGCGCACTTCAATCTGACGTCCCTCGGCGCGGCGCCGACTGCTTACGCCGCGAATTACTACGGCGTCATGTCGGACGGCATCAATAGGGGTGATGAGAGCGATCGCATGACTGTCTCTTGGCGCATTGACGACGACGGCTCCCGCACCCTCGGCACGCTGTCTGCTGATTGCGACGCCGGGCTCCTCCTCAAGGTCAACCCGGAGGGCCATCCGACAATCGATAGATCAGTGCTGGCTGGGGCGATGGTGGCACTTCAGATCCCGACCGATATCGAGCGCATGAGGCTCGAGTCACCCTCGTTGGCCCGTTCCTGGCGTCTCGCCCTGCGAGAGGCCCTCAGTCCCCTACTCGGCTCGGAAGACTGGACCCCGCTGGGGTTCAGCCAGACCGGCACCTATGTCTTCTCCCGGAGGTCCGCATGATCATCGAATCCATCCAGCTGCGTGAACTGGCCCTGCCCCTTGTGGCCCCCTTCACCACGTCGTTCGCAACGCAGACCCTCAAGCGTACCTATCTCCTGCGAGTGGCCGGGACAGTACAGACTGGGACGGGTGCCGTGGAGACGGTGGGCTGGGGAGAGTGCGTCTCCATGGCCGATCCGGTGTACTCCTCCGAGTATCTAGCCGGAGCGCGGGCGGTCACCGAGCAGTACCTTCTCCCGGTCTTGAAAGCTGCCCAAGAATCGGGTGCGGATCTGACGGCCGAAACCGTGTCGGCACGCCTGGAGCACATTCTGGGTCACCGGATGGCGAAGGCGGCGCTCGAGATGGCGGTGCTGGACGCCCAGCTGAAGGCGCACGGCATTGGCTTCGCCACGTACCTGGGGGCCACGAGGACCGAGGTACCGTCTGGCGTGTCGGTTGGGATCGAGGATTCGATAGAGGATCTGCTGCGCACCGTGGGCGGATACCTGGATGAGGGCTACGTCCGGATCAAGCTGAAAATCCGGCCGGGCTGGGATGTCGCGCCTGTGGCCGCGGTGCGCAAGGAGTTCGGGGACGAGGTCCCGCTGCAGGTGGATGCGAACGCTGCGTATACTCTTGTGGATTCGCGGCAGCTGCGCAGACTGGACGATTTCGGGTTGCTGCTGATCGAGCAGCCGCTCGCGGAGGACGATCTACTGCAGCACGCTAAACTTGCTCAGCTCATGAATACGCCCCTCTGCCTGGATGAGTCAATCGAGTCGGCCAAGGACGCGGCGGATGCGATCTCTCTGGGGGCAGCCTCGATCATCAACGTCAAGCCGGGGCGGGTGGGCGGCTACTTGGAGGCGCGCCGTATCCACGATCTGGCGCGGGCGAACGGGGTGGCCGCATGGTGCGGGGGGATGCTGGAGACGGGACTTGGCCGGGCGGCCAATGCAGCACTGGCGGCCCTGGACGGCTTCACGCTACCTGGTGACATCTCTGCATCCGGGCGCTTCTACGCCGAGGACGTGACAGAACCGATCGTGCTGCGGAACGGCTCTGTCGCCGTGCCGACCTCCCCGGGCCTCGGGGCTACGCCTATCCCTGAGATGCTTGACCGCTATGCCGGCCCGCCCGCGGAGCTCTGGGCGCAGGGGTGACACGTGCCTCCGCTGTCGACGGAGCCTGGTCCCTGCTGGGCCGGGCTCCGTCGGCTTGCTGCTCTCCGCTTGGTGCCTTGTCTTAAAATTGGCCCGCTTGCACCCCCTGTTACTCGGCCATGCGCTCGACGCTAACGGGCGGTTTGAGGGTAGCCCCTGTCGAAAGAATGAGAGACTTGTCGAGTCGACATTCGCTGGCGCTCTCAAGGCATGCGCGGTCCGCAACACTGGACGGAACTGGTTCCTCAGGGCTTCTGCCGATAAGCAACAGTGATGAACGTATACAGTCGTCGTGGAGCTTCGGCGATCACTATCTCAATCCGCTCTGGAACCCGTCGATCCATAGAGTAGTTTTGGTCAGGGAACTTCCGTTTCGAGTCGAACCAAAGAAACGGGCGTAATCCCGCGATTGCTTCTGTGGGGCCTGATTGCAGGATGACACGGGACCTTCCGGAGTCCGCATCCTGCTGGGCACCGAAGTGAGCGACCACACCCCTGAGGATGCCTTCCTCTAACAAACCGACGTCCTGTCAGCGGTTAGTAATCAATTGAAGGCGGACCTAACTCCCAAGAACGCACGGGCTGTGGGACCTGGGTCCATTCAACCGCCCGGTTTTTCCTGCGGGGCATCAAACTTCCCTTGATGACGTCTATTGGTTGGGGATCCTCCGTGTTTGGAGCCCACCAACCACTTTTCGGGCACGGCTTGCCGCTTCGGGCAAGGTTCCGTGAGTTGACCGCCTCAGATGCTGCGTGTTGCACCGACGCTTTTGCCTTCATCGGATCCCGCTCCTTCCCAGTAAAGCCTTGGTATAAGGTGTCATACCTTACTCTACAATATCCACCGCCCAGTCGTACATCCTTGGCACAAGGCCTTGCAAGCCGCCAACGCACTATGATGAGGTATGAAACCTCATCTCGTGAAGGAGTGACCGTGACATCAGCATTAGCTTGGAACGAAGGCGCCGGGCAGGAAGTGCGCACTCAAAACTTCCGTGAGCAAGCGATACGCATCCTTCGTTCGCAAATCGTTTCCGGGCGCTTGGAGCCGGGTTCCATGCACTCGATCGGCGCCATTGCTGAAAGGCTGAACGTATCGATCACTCCAGTGCGAGAGGCGCTTCATGACCTGGCCAAGGAAGGTCTGATCGAGATGAAGCGCAATCGCGGATTTCTTGTGCGGCAACCATCAAACAAAGAACTGGATGATATCGTGCAGATCCGCGCCATGCTCGAGGTGTCCTCCGTTCAGGAGATCGCCAGTCGGTCGCTGATCGCCGATTTCGCACCCTTGCGGCAACTCTGCAGGAAGACGGACGCGTTCGCAGCGTCAGGGGAATGGGAAGAATTTGTCGACGCCGACCGCGAGTTCCACCTAACCATCCTTTCGGCGCTGGACAACAAGAAGCTCCTCGAAATGGTTGGGACGCTTCGCGACCAAAGCCGCCTGCTGGGTTTGGGACCGCTTGCGGGAACGGACATTTTCGTTCGATCGACTAGAGAACATGAACTTCTGTTGGACGCCATGGAAGCTGGCGATGCTGTAAAAGCAGCCGAAATTATGGCAACCCACCTGCGGCATGTCCGCGGCATTTGGGCAGGACGAGAGGAGCCCTAACCACGGAGTGCCGGTCCCGTTCTGATCCAGCAACCGCGGTGTTGGCCCCCAGGGGTTCGGTATTAGGTCGTAAATGCTGGACCGTAGAATAATCTCCAGGCTGCGGGCTGAGCCACTCTCACGGGCAAGCCTGCCGGACAGTTCGGTCCCTCACTTGGCGACGAGGAAGTACACATATCGACGGACGTGCATGTTCGATGATTTGACACCGGCTAGAAACCCACACCGGCGACATGGGGGTCGAGTTTTGGGTTCGCTGCCGTACCAGTTGGCGGATTGAGCTGCTTTTGAGATCGCCCACCATGGATGGGTCGCCCCACATAGTTACTCGGTTTCCACTGGCTGACCGGCCCAAGTTCCCCGGGTATGGCTAGGGTGGCAATCCATGAGCGTGGCGGCCTCATCGGCGCGACCGTTGCACAGGGCCTGGCGCATTTTGTCGTGCTCACGGGTTGTCTCGATCAATTCGCTGGTTCTCGCAAACTGGTCGAGACCGTAGAGACGGCTCTGATCGCGTAGCGCTCCCACGAAATGCAACAAGCGCGCGTTGCCAAAATTGCGTAGCTGCGCCAGGTGGAAAGCACGATCGGTATTAAGGAATCCAACCCAGTTCCCGTCATCCGCGCACTCCTCTGTTGCGATCGCAAGTTCTTGCAGTTCCGCCAGGTTTGCAACCAGACGCTTCTCTGCGATCCTCCACACGGCAGGGACTTCCAACATACGGCGGAGTTATACGATTTCATCCAGATCATGGTCATCCAAAAGCTGGACTGTGAATCCGCGATTGCGCGCAATCTTGACCAGACCGTCATTGGCTAGATCATGCAGCGCCTCCCGGACGGGAGTGATGGACACACCGAGCTCTGCCGCCAGCGGCCCGACTGCGTACAGCTTGCCCTGGATAAGCGGCCTGTAATAATTCGGGCTCGGAGAATGCGTGTTGCCTGGTGCCGAAGACTGGACGTATCGAACGTCGGCTGTCTCACGAGCCAGGGTCAAATGAGACTCTGTCATTGGGCCTCCTTAGTTTCGTAAGAATTGAGTGCCGTTCTGGACGGGTATCCAACCCACCTCCGTTGACTTGTAAGGTGTGAGGTGTTACACATATTACATGCACTTTGTATGTTCTGGAGCCCCGCCCACAGGTCGGGTCAAGACCGGCGGGCGGCGAGTCGCAGAGCGAGAGCACGGAGTTCGCTCTCCACTGGATTGAGCAGTAAGAGAAGTGCCGGACACAGATAAATGCGGAGCGCGGAGCGCCTGAAGATGCTTACACGGTGTAGCCATCCAGGTGCTTCGGCGATTGCACTTCTAAAAATGGGCATTGCACCCATCGACAAAATCTGGTGTGATGTCTCGCCGGCGGCTGGACATCACATAGGGAAGGACGTTGCATGAAACCTGAAGGAGACGTCAAATGACCGGAAAGCAACACATCGTCACCACCGCAAGAAAAGGAATTCGGGCGGGAGCGGTGGTAGCAGTAGCAGCGACGGTATTTGCTTTAACCGCATGTGACACGTCGGGCAGCGGCGTGAACTCGGGATCTTCCGGCGGAAGTGTGAGCATCTCCGAATTTGAGATGGACCACCTCACTCCTGGCTGGGGCAGTGGCTACAACAACGATGCGGTAAATGCGCTGTTCTCACCGCTCGTCACTTTCGACACGGACAACAATCTGAAGCTCGTCCAAGCGGAGAGCATCACCACGCCTGACAACAAGGTGTGGACCGTAAAAATCAAGCCGGGCTGGACCTTCCACAATGGCGAAGAAGTCACAGCACAGAGCTTTCTTGATGGTTTGAACACAGCTGCGTACGGCCCGAACGCATGGAGCCAAAACTACCAGCTGACAAACATTGAGGGCTATGACGAACTGAACCCCACAACCGGCCAGCCCACCAGCAAGACAATGTCAGGATTGAAAGTCATTGATCCTCAGACATTCGAGGTGACTCTCAAAGCGCCCGATAGCCAGCTCGAAATTGAAATGACAGGTGGTTACACCGCTTGGTCCCCGCTACCGAAGTCTGCACTCTCCGATTTGGCCGCATATGACAAAGCACCAATCGGTAATGGTCCCTTCCAGATGGAAGGCACCTGGGAAAATCCCAGCAGCAACGTCAAGGTGAAGGCCTTCGGGGGATACAAGGGGACCAAGCCGAAAGTCAACAGTATCGAGTTCAAGACCTACAGCAGCGCCGACACGGCCTACACCGACCTGCTGGCAGGAAATATTGACCTTAACGGCACCTTCACGAAGCCCCCAAGCACCAAGCTGGCACAGGCGAAGTCGGACTTCTCGGGACGCGTTGTGACAAGCCAGCAGGTATACCCCTCCTGGATTGGCTTCCCCCACGGGGACCAGCGTTTCACGGACATCCGCGTACGGCAGGCCATCTCCATGGCAATTGACCGCAATGCCATCGTTTCAAAAATCTACGGTGGCCTGTATACCCCTGCAACCGGCTTGCTGGCTGCCGGCACCGTCGGTGGGGGAACTGACAGCTGCGGTGAGAGCTGCAAGTTCGACCCGGCAAAGGCCAAGGCCCTGCTGGCCGCAGCAGGTGGATGGTCTGGTCCTTTGGAGATCCAATATATAACGGGCAAGGGAGACGAGCCGTACGTTCAGGCGCTTGCCAATAACATCCGCCAGAACCTAGGAATTTCCGATGTTGTTCTCACCGGCTTGCTTTCGAGCGAATACGAAGCCTCTCTCAAAACCGGACCGAAAGGCCTTTTCCTCACCGCCTGGAGCTCCACCACGCCGACACCGCTGGACATTCTCGCGGGCGCCTTCCAAAAGGGCAGTTCCTACAACCCACGGTCGGCATTCTACGAGAACGCGACAGTGGACTCCCTCCTCGAACAGGCGAAGCGAACAAAATCGTCCCAGGAGGCCACGGACCTGTTCCACAAGGCTGAGGCCCAGGTCATGAAGGATCTCCCGGTGACACCGGTGTACGTTCTCCAGGGCGTGACCGCATACAGCGACCGGATTGAGAAACCGATGGTCAACCTGAACGGACTTATCCTCGATCAGATTGCGCTCAAGTAGCTGCAACCGGGGGCTGGCGGGTATGACGCCAGCCCCCGCATGGATCGAAACCCACGACTATTTATTATCAGGAGGTGACTAAATGGGACGATACACGCTCCGTAGAATCATCCAAATGGTGTTCGTTTTCTTCGGCGTGACACTTATAATCTATGCCGCCGTATGGGCCCTTCCAGGAGACCCGATTCGCGCGCTCAGCGGAAGTCGCCCGCTGTCCGAAAGCACTATTAATACGCTCCGGGAACAGTTCCATCTCAATGACCCGTTCTACAAGCAATACCTCGCCTACATCGGGAACCTGCTACGGGGCGACCTAGGTACCGACTTCACCGGCAGGTCAGTTGCTCAGCAGATGGGTTCACGCTGGCCGGTCACCATTAATTTGGCGCTGACGGCTATGCTCTTTGAGGCGGTCCTCGGAATCGCGTTAGGAACAATAGCGGCAATTCGAGGGAAGGTCACTGATTACGTAATTCTATTTTTCAGTATTTCAGTTATTTCGCTGCCGATCTTCGTTTTGGCTTACACCGCTCAGATCCTACTCGGAGTCAAAGCTGGCATCTTCCCGGTTTCGGGTATCGACAAAGGATGGATCAGTTACATCCTCCCCGGCTTCATCCTCTCCACCTACGGCATGGCATCCGTGGCCCGGTTGGTTCGCTCCAGCGTGCTCGAAAATCTCCGGGCCGACTATGCCCGCACCGCCCATGCCAAAGGGCTATCCAACTTCCGCGTGCTCACGCACCACGTCCTGCGTAACTCCCTGGTGCCGGCCATAACGTTCCTGGCCATTGAACTGGGCTACCTCCTGGGCGGGGCAATAGTTATAGAAGGCGTGTTCAACTTACCGGGAATAGGCCAGCTTTTGTTCAGGTCCACAGCGGCGCACGAGGGAGCGGTTGTCGTTAGTATTGCCAGCCTCCTCGTTCTGATATTTCTGGTGACGAACCTGCTGGTTGACCTTCTCTACGCTTTCTTAGACCCAAGGATCAGATATGAGTGACCATACAGTTCTTCAGGACAATCCCCCGGTCGCCGCCGGGCTCGGAGCCCAAGAGGACGGACACACCCAATCAAGCCTGGCCCGAGATGCATGGAACGACATGCGCCGGAATCCGGTGTTCCTGCTCTCGGCCGCAGTCGTGCTGATCATGCTCATTATGGCGGTGTGGCCTGGAATTTTCGCTGGCTTGTTTGGATCCGGTGATCCACGTCAGTGCGACCTCGGGCTAAGCAACAACGGCCCTTCCCCCGGACATCCATTCGGACTCGATACCCAGGGCTGCGATGTGTATGCAAACGTCATCTATGGGGCGGGCGCTTCGATCAGCGTTGGGCTGTTGGTCACCCTCTTCTGCCTCGTGCTTGCAGTCGTTCTTGGTTCCATTTCAGGATTCTTTGGAGGCTGGCTGGACGCGGTCATCTCAAGACTCAGCGACGTTTTCTTCGGCTTTCCGTTCCTTCTGGGTTGCCTTATCCTCCTCACCACCCTCACTGATCGAAATATCTGGACGGTTTCGCTCGTGCTCGCGATTCTGGGTTGGCCGGTACTCGCAAGGCTCATGCGCTCGACCGTAGTCTCCATCATCAACGTCGATTACGTGCTTGCCGCCCGTGGCCTGGGTGCCAGCAATTGGAGAATCATCACGCGTCATATACTGCCGAACGCCCTCACTCCGGTCATCGTCCTATCAACCCTGAATATCGGCGCATACATTGTCGCGGAAGCTACATTGACCTTCCTGGGCGTGGGCTTGCAGTATCCCGCCATCTCCTGGGGACTGCAGTTATCCGCCGCCCAAGCCGCGTTTACAGTCAGCCCCCATTTGCTGATTTTTCCCTCACTGTTTCTCGGGTTAACGGTTCTAAGCTTCGTCCTGCTGGGCGATGTCATCCGTGACGCCTTTGATCCGAAACTGCGGTGATCTGATGCACAACGAAACAAAGTGGAGCAGCAACGAATTGTTATCCGTCAAGGAACTACGGGTGGACTTCACCGTCCACAAACAGGCGATACATATCGTGAAGGATGTCTCGCTGACCATTAATGCCAATGAGACAGTCGTTGTCTTGGGTGAGTCCGGGTCCGGAAAGAGCGTCACGTCGCTGGCCATCATGGGACTTCTGGGGAACACGGGCGCGAAGGTCACTGCTGGCGAGGTGAACTTTGAGGGCGTAAATCTGCTTGCCCTTCGGGACGACGAGCGCCGGAAATACCGCGGTGGGAAGATTTCGATGATCTTCCAGGACGCCCTATCTGCCCTTAACCCAGTGCACAGGGTCGGGGACCAAATCTTGGAAGTCATCCTGGAGCATGCTGATATCAAGAGGAAAGACGCTCGTCAGCGCGTGCTGGAACTTTTGGAACGTGTCCGCATCCCCAATCCAGCCTTGAGGTACCACGATTACCCACATCAGTTCTCGGGCGGCATGAGGCAGCGCATCATGATTGCGATGGCACTTGCAATGAACCCTTCGCTGCTGATCGCTGATGAGCCTACGACCGCACTGGACGTTACGGTCCAGGCTCAAATCATGCAGCTGCTGGTTGATTTGCAACAAGAGCACCAAATGGGTCTACTGCTCATCACCCACGACCTTAAGGTCGCGGCAGAAGTGGCCGACCGGATTGTGGTGATGTACGCCGGCCGCGTTGTGGAGTCAGCGCCCGCCGACGCCATCTACAGCGCACCGGCCCACCCCTACACCGCTGGTCTGCTGGCCTCCATTCCTACCCCGGAGGACAAAGGCAGCATGTTGCGATCTATCCCCGGCTCCCCTCCCAGTCCGGCCAACGCCCCACGAGGCTGCCCATTTAACCCCCGATGTCCCAGGGCCCGGGACATCTGCCGAGTGGAAGAGCCACCGCTTGTGTCAATACCTGGCGGCCGGACATCGGCCTGTCACTTCTGGGAGGAGGTTCTCGATGAATCAAATTAGAAACGCTGCCGCCGACATTTCCTCGGGCGGAGACGCTCGGTCGCCTGACACCATTCTGGAAGTGCGGGACGTAGTCCGACATTTCCCGGTAACCCGGGGGGTCTTCAAGCGGACGACCACCGTTGTGAAAGCAGTTGACGGTGTTAGCTTGAGTTTGAACAGGGGCGAGACGCTGGGGCTCGTTGGCGAGTCAGGATGCGGCAAATCAACTTTGGCAAAGCTTCTGATGGCCTTGGACCGTCCAACCTCCGGTGAGGTTCTTATGGACGGCAAAAACCTTTTCGACATGGGTCGGGCAGACCTTCGTCGCATGCGGCGAAGGATCCAGATCGTGATGCAGGACCCCTATGCCTCGCTCAACCCCCGGATGACCGTCGGCGAGATCGTGGCCGAGCCATTTGAGATCCATGCGGAGGTCCTAGACAAGTCCAAACGCAAGGCGGCGGTGAAAGATCTCTTGGATGTCGTCGGGCTCAATCCCGACTACCTGAACAGGTATCCGCATCAATTTTCGGGAGGTCAGCGACAGCGGATTGGGATTGCCCGGGCACTCGCGCTCAAACCCGAAGTGATCATTTGCGATGAACCCGTTTCCGCCTTGGACGTTTCTGTCCAGGCTCAAGTGGTTAACCTGCTGGCAAGCCTACAGAAAGAGTTCAACCTCTCATACATCTTCATTTCACATGATCTCTCTATTGTTCGGCATGTTTCCGACAGGGTGGCCGTCATGTATCTCGGAAAGATCGTCGAGAGAGGTTCGGAGAGGGAAATCTACAGTCACGCAACTCATCCATACACCCAGGCGCTGATCTCGGCGGTGGCCGCTCCGGATGTTGCCCGACATGGAGCACGTGAGCGAATTGTGCTTGCCGGTGAAGTCCCCGGTGTGGCCAGCAAACCGACTGGATGTGCTTTCCGGACACGTTGCTGGAAGGCACAGGATAAATGCGCCGAAGAAGTTCCTGTCCTCGTAGCGCGGCCCGGTTCAGAACACCCGAGCGCCTGCCACTTTGCAGATGAGGTAACGCCCATGGGCATTTCCGAATAGAACTGTATTGAACAAGCAACCGATTGGATATTCATAACGTGAGCTCACAATTAACTGCCAACACCGAGCCGGTCTGCGTGGACGGCTGCGCACCTGGGTTTACACCGCGCACGCTTTCGGCGCAGGCCCCGAAGCTTCGTGCCGGTGGCATCCAGGCTGCCCTCGTCACTGTGGCATCGGTGGAAACCCGCGAGACAGCAATCAATGCGCTCAATGACTGGTGGATTGCAGATAAGCGCCCGAATACAGGCGTTAGAGTGGCAACCACCGTGCCCGAACTCCGAAAAATAGTGCAAGGAGGTGACCTGGCCGCGGTGATGCACTTCCAGGGCACCTCCCCGATCGGCGACAGCCTGGAGATGGTAGACACGTTTCACCGCTTGGGTGTTCGCGTCATGCAGGCGACATACAACTATGCCGGCTACGTTGGTGACGGTTGCCTTGAGGAGCGCGACGCCGGACTCAGCCACTTCGGGCGTCAGGTGATTACCCGGATGCAGGAAATAGGCATCGCCGTCGACCTGTCTCACGTCGGCCGCCGGACATGTTTGGATATCCTGGATATGGCACAGACCCCTGTGATCGCGTCACATTCGAATGCCCGTTCCGTTTGCGACAGTCCGCGGAACCTTACTGATGAAGTCATCGATGGCGTGGCCCGAAGCGGGGGGGTGATGGGACTGTGTGCCTACCCAAGGTTCATTTGCGGCGACGATCACGCGTCGCTGGAACAACTACTCGATCACGCGACGTACATTGCTGAGCGCGTTGGTGCCCGCCACGTTAGCATCGGTCTCGACTTCAACGAGGAGGACGAGTACGACTTCGACTTCTACCAGTACGATCCGCGCTACTACGCGCGAGCCTACGAATGGCCAACAGGAATCTCATGGTGGAACGAATTCACCAATCTACGTCCGGCACTGCGTGCCAGAGGGTTCTCAAAAGAAGAGACAGACGGAATTCTTGGTGAAAACCTGCTGCGTACCCTCGACACCGCGTGGAGCACCAAAGCCGTGTCTTGAGCATGTAGCAGGACTTAGCGATGCAGCACCTCAACCGGACGATCAGAACTTGGTCGCGCGAAACTCGTTCCGGCGCCGTCGTCAACCCAGGCTTTGACCTTGCGAGAGGACGGCGCCATTGAGAGTTCGCGGCATTTCTTGAGCACTGTCCAAGTTTCCTTCGAGGTGAGCAAGGTCCATGTTCGCTGTGGTTCGCTAAGTAGGCCGGACGAGTTAGCCTTTCGTGCCAAACGACGCGGCATCGGCTCCACGCACGACGAGCAGATGATCCGGGAAAACGCTGCTGTCGCTATCCCTTTGAATGAATCGACAGCCTGTCATCAAGGCAGAATCGGGCCAGCACCGAGGATGCGCACACACCAAGAAACCCCACCTTGTCCATGTTCGGCACGTCAAAAAACGGCGCAGAGGCGCCTCCTGCCCTTGGAGGACCTGAAACCAGGAACTCCATCGCGGTGCTTGCCCCAAGGCGAGGAACAACTACCACTTGGAAAGACTATGAAGACGATTGTTATCGGTGCCGGGGCGATTGGGCTGGCCTCTGCATACTACCTGCGTAAAAAAGGCTTCGAAGTAACTGTTATCGATGCCGGAAACCCGGGCTGCAAGGCCTCTGGCCACAATGCCGGATGGGTCGTCCCGAGCATGTCCGTTCCCGTTCCCACTCCTGGCATGCTCCCCCAAGCACTACGCTGGATGCTCAGGCGGGATAGCCCGCTCTACGTCTCACCGAGCTTAAGTCCACGCTACATCGGTTTCATGATGGAGATGCTGCGGAACTGCACCAGCGCCCGTTTTGAGGCCGGGTTGAAGGTGCTCGCACATCTCAGCCGCGAAACGCTTCAGCTTTTCGACGATATGGCCGCGGACGGCGTCCATTTCGAGACGCACAGCGGCCCGCTCACCATGCTCTACACCAGCGTGGCCAACTTGGACAAACATGCGACTGAATTGCAGACCATGGGAGCGCACATCAGCGGCTTTAAATGGCGTGCAATCGATGGTACGGACGTGTCACGGGAGTTGCCACAAGCAACAGCAAATGTGGTCGGCGCCCTACAAACTTACGGTGACCGCTCGTTGGACCCCGGCACCTTCACTCGCGGATTAGCGGCGGCATGCCAGCGCGACGGAGTTGAGTTTCGACTTGGCCACAGGGCCAAACTCCACATCGAAGATGACGGTTCCGTTGCCGTTACGGTCGATAAGGAGAAACTCAAGTCCGATAGAATCGTGGTTGCTGCAGGTGTCTGGACAAATGAAGTCCTAGCTGGCATTGGGAGCCGTATCTCACTGATATCAGGCAAGGGTTACGGTTTCGACCTTCCGCTCCAGCATGGCGGTCCCGATCATCCGATGTATCTGGCCGAAGCCAAAGTCGCGATTACACCACTGAATTCGAAGGTACGTATCGCTGGCACCATGGGGTTTGGCGGTATCAACGAAAACATCAGAAAGGCCCGGGCCGAAGGACTTCTCAAAAGTCTCCCGACCTACTTTAAGGAATGGCCTTTGCTGCCAAGTGCGCCGAAGCCGTGGACCGGACTTCGCCCGATGACCCCGGACGGGTTGCCCATTATCGGCCCCTCAGGCCGGCGCACCGATGTCCTGATAGCCAGTGGTCATGCGATGCTGGGAGTAAGCCTGGCGCCGCCCACCGGGCTACTCATTGCTGAAATGGCCGCGGGGGAAGCGCCAGCCCGTCATCTATCCAGTCTCGCAGCGGACAGGTTCCTCTCTTGACAAACCATAGCTGAACCAAATCCCGCTGCAATTGATCTGATGGCCTCAGGTGGACGCTAATGCGGCCCTTCGCAGTTAAGCATGGTTGGTCAGTTGGCTCCGATAGTGCGGATTGACCCACCGTGTTGTTGAAACCAAAGACCGGGCACCGGGAAATCGGGAACCTGGCGTTGGAAGCTGCCGTTTCGTCGCTGGCTCTGGTCCCCTAAGTTCTGCCGGGCCAACCGGCCGCCAGGATTTCGACCCCGAACTGACCATGCCGGCGGCTACCGCTCCTCCTTCCACGCCACCACGGCAGCTGGCCTGTCAAAAGTACTGATCACCCCCTGAGAGTGAGGACTCATCATCATGCACACAGCACCCAGTTGTCTCGTCGTAGCCGTTCAAACCCGAATGGAACTGGACGCCGCCATGGATGAGGCGGTGGATCTCCTGAAGCCGGCGGCGATGACTGAAGACGTCGGCATCTCCGTGACTCGGCTGGCCGCAGGCCGCTATGAAGCGCGCTTGAACAGCAACGTCCCCCCGGGTGTGACACTCGAAAGGTGGGGGTGTGAGCTGCGATAAGCGAGGGATGAGCGGTGACTCCGGGGCGCCGGCCAGCAGCACGTTTAATATGGTCTGCCCTACTGCCCGCCGGGCCGGCTGTTCGCTGCGGGCGGCGGCTCTCGACGCAGGGCCGGGGAGAAACGGGTCGAAAGCGTCGCTGACAGAATGCGAAATTGAAATTTTCTTGTCACTGGCCCGCGGCCACCTCATCGCCGTGAGAGATCACGAAACGGGCGCATTGTGGCGCGGGTGGGTTGACATGACGTTTCCCGAACACGGATTTGTCTGGATTATCACGGACGTCTGCGGTGAGCGGAAGCTGCTCGACATTGGTCGGCACACGGTCTGGCGGCCAGACCAGTCCGGACCCTGCGGCAGCGTTCACCGGGAAGCGGGTTGACGTCCGGAGTCCGGAGCGCGGCGCGTGCCGCTGGGCACGCGTCAGCCGGCCCTAACCATGCTCATCTGCGAAGGGCCGCTAATGCCGCAATTCGCCGGGCGACAAACTAGTCCCCTGATTTCGCTAGGAGTCTTTCCCCACTGCGGATCCTACTGCTGTCGAGGGACAGGCTATATAGGACGGCGCTACGACGGGGACAGAGGCTGGAAAGCTTCTCGGGCTACCGCCATTCCCTATGGAAAGTGCGCCTAAATCGGCCCGCCCCTAGCGGCCATCCTTGGATAATGCGGTTTTCTGAAAAGGCGCTGTCCGGCAGATTGACGTTACAAACTGTGGAGACCTGCGTTCTGTCACCGTTGGCCCACGTCACCAAGTCAATAGTGGCGGCAACCAAAGCCCCAACGATTACTAGCTGCGCGGGCGGCCACTTCTTGTCCCTCGCCGCTCCAGATCATCGTCGCCGCCTTTCGCCTTCTCTTCTTTGCTGGGTCTACCCGCCGCCTCGAAGTCGGGCCGGACGTTCCCGTACCGTTCATCGTTGATCCCGTTCATCTGGCGCCCCCCTTCGGCGGGCAATGCAGTTAGTGCGGTTTGGCTGGCGCGAACACCAACTTCGGTCTACTATCAGGTGTAATACCCTACCGAGCCGAGGTGGGGTTAGCAATGGACAGGCCAACGACCGGGTTGCTCCGTTCTCCCATGGCCAAACTGAGTTGCGATCGGTTCCTCCACGGTTGATGCACCTCGGCTTCCTATTCACAGATGTCTCGGCCCGGACTCACTCGCTCAGGTGTCACCATGTGGCGCCGCAAGACACAGGTAAACAATTTTGATCCCAGAAACGAAAACAACCCGCTCCTCTATTCGCCGGGATTGCGGTGAGACCAATGCAGCTTGAGTTCATAAGCGGCACTGAGGTCCGCGACCTTCTCGGTCCTGCACAAGCGACCGCTGCTATTACGGATGCCTTAGTCGCAGGACTGAATCCTGCTACGGATCCGCCACGGGCAATCGTCCCCCTGAACCAGGGACAGTTCCTAATAATGCCAGCGGAGACTGCCCATCATGCCGGTGTAAAAATAGCTACTGTAAATCCCGAAAATCCAGATAGGGACCTTCCGCGAATTCAGGCGCTCTACATACTCTTTAACGCTCTTACGCTCACGCCGGAGGCAATCCTGGACGGCGCGGCTCTGACGACTCTCCGTACGCCCGCCGTGTCCGTGGCAGCAATCCAGCCAGTCCTGGCCCGGCGATCCACTCCCCTGCGGTTGGCCATCTTTGGCGCTGGCCACCAGGCCGTTGGGCATGTCAACACCATCATTGACGTCATGGACGGCCGACGAGAAATAGAAAATGTGACCTACATCGTCCGCAATCCAGATCGCGTCAGCTTGCCGCCCTTTGCAGCAGGACAGGTCGTCGAATCAGGGTCACAGGCAGCATCTGCTGCAGTGGCCGCTGCCGACGTAATAGTTTGCGCGACCTCCGCAAGTAGACCCCTCTTTGACTCCTCCGTGGCACGGAGTGATGTCATCGTTGTCGCTGTAGGTTCCCACGAACCCCACATCCGAGAAGTGGATGGGGCGTTCTGCGGCCGTGCGCAGGTAATCGTTGAAGACGTACCCACGGCTCTCCGTGAGTCAGGGGACATCATTATGGCCATTGCGGAAGGACATCTAACTGAGGACGCGCTGATCCCGATGAAAGACGTTGCCAACGGTGCCGCGTACTTGGACCTGGATCGTCCCGTCCTATTTAAAAGTTCGGGCATGTCTTGGGAGGACTTGGTCATTGCAACGGCAATCATCCAGGCATTTACAGAAAGTCAAGCTGTAGCGCGATAGACACCCGCCTGCACCTCAAAGAATATCCGCACCATCGAAAACTATCGGACACATGACTTCGGCGTTGACGATGGAGGGCTCACAGCCAACAAAATTCACTTTGAGAGTACTTGCATAAGTAAGACTGAGAAAAGAGCAGGAAGTGGTCCGACCAGCCGATTTGGCCGAGGAGGCCGTGGCGCTCATCCGGTGGTGGCTGGCCGAGGGGCACCGGTGCTCGCTAATACCGGCGCTACCAGTTAACCGGGGCACTGAAGGGCCCGCGGCGGACCGGATTTCACAGTGAGTTCGTCGACGGTGTCACCACTCCCCCGGACAGAGCAGTGGCAGCAAACAACCTACGGCTGGCCGCTGGCCACCGGGGAACCAAGTTACAACAGACCCGGCCATCAAATTAGCCACCGCCCCCAGCCCGGTAGGCCTCGAAGAAAGTCCCTCCATGTTGCGAATCTACTTCCCGGTCAATCTTCTGCTCACACTTTACGGAGTCATCGGAGCTGTCTCCGCTAGTTCCACACTTGGCCTAGGCCTCGGACTGGTCCTCTTGAGTGTGGGTGCGGGCGGTGTCTCTGCCGGTGTCATGGCCTTAGCCACCGAATCAAAGCCCCAAAACCAGTAAACACACGCCAGATCCAATAACTTATGAAAAAGTTCGTTTCGCTCAATACTCTCCCCAGCAGACGAACTCCACAGCGGAGGACGCTGCTGGACCTGCGTCCTCGGCAATGTCGTAGATGACCTCCTCACCAACCCCGCCACGGGAACCATCGCCAACGATCTGATCCCGCTGGCGGCGGCGCTGAAGTCGATGAAGCGGGCCAACTGCGGCCTGACCTGGATCCGCCAAAAACACGTCACCGCGTTCCTAAGCAATCTGGCGGTCGCACCCGAGATCACCCATGAAGCCCTCGACGGACTGCCCGACTCACACACCCGCGAATACGTCCGCGGACTCCTCTCCGAACACGGGGTGCTCCCCCGACGCGACGAACTCCGCAAGCGCTATGACAGCTGGGCGGCTGAAGCACTCGAACGGGTCAGTGACCCTCGGGACAGTGAGGTGATCCACCGCTACATCCGCTGGCATCACCAACGACGGATGAACCACATGGACGAAGTCACCCGCGGCACCTTCCTCCGCGCCAAACAGGAAGTCGCCGTCGCCATCGACCTCCTGAACTGGCTCACAGGCCACGGCATCAAACTGCCCGAGCTCCAGCAATCCCACCTCGACGTCTGGCAAGCAGAAGGGCTAACAACCCGGCGCATCGCCGAGCGCTTCCTCAAGTGGGCCACTACGACGAAGGCCGCCCCATCCGGGCTCACCATCGTTCCTCTACCAGTCTTCCCTCGGCGCCGTACCGTCAGTTGACCTCGGCGCCGACCCCTGCCTTGACGGCCGGGCTGGCGAGCCGGAGCCAGGTGTCCACCACGGTGTCGGGGTTCAAGGAGACGGAATCGATGCCTTCCTCGACCGGCCACTCGGCGAAGTCGGTGTGGTCGCTGGGTCCTTGGCCGCAGATCCCCACATACTTGCCGCGCTTCTTGCAGGCCTTGATGGCCATGCTCAGGAGCTGCTTTACAGCTGGATTTCGTTCATCAAAGCCTCCGGATACGGCCGCCGAGTCCCGGTCCAGGCCCAACGCCAGCTGCGTCATGTCATTGGAACCGATCGAGAATCCATCGAAGTAGTCAAGGAACTCGTCGGCGAGCAGCGCGTTGGACGGAACCTCGCACATCATGATTACCTCGAGGCCATTGTCGCCGCGTTTGAGGCCGTTCTCGGCCAGCAGCTCAAGGACGCCTTTAGCCTCGTCCAGGGTCCGCACGAACGGGATCATCAACTTGACGTTCGTGAGCCCCATCTCGTTGCGGACAAAGGACAGGGCCTCGTACTCGAGATCGAAGCAGTCCCGGAAGGAAGGCTCCAAGTATCGTGAGGCGCCGCGGAACCCGATCATCGGGTTCTCTTCGTGTGGTTCGTAAGCGGGTCCGCCAATCAAGTTCGCGTATTCGTTGGACTTGAAGTCGGACATCCTGACAATGACGGGTTCAGGTGCGAAGGCCGCAGCAATGGTGGACACGCCCTCGGCCAGGCGCTTGATGTAGTAGTCGCGGGGGCCATCGTATGCGGAGATCCGCTCCCGGATCGCCGCTGCGATGTCGGCAGGCTGGTCGACGAGGTTCGGCAACGCCTTGGGGTGGATACCAATCTGCCGGTTGATGATGAATTCCAGGCGGGCAAGCCCCACCCCGTGGTTGGGCAGCTGCGCGAAGGTGAACGCCTGTTCCGGGGTGCCTACATTCATCATGACCTTGACCGGCGCTTCAGGCAGTTGGGTGATTTCCGTTTCCTCAACCGTGAAATCCAGGAGCCCTTCGTAGATCATGCCGGTCTCACCATCAGCACAGGAAACGGTCACCTCGAGGCCGTTGCTGAGTGCATCTGTGGCATACCCGGTGCCGACGACGGCGGGTATGCCAAGTTCACGCGCGATGATGGCGGCGTGGCACGTGCGCCCGCCGCGGTTGGTCACGATGGCCGAGGCGCGCTTCATGATCGGTTCCCAGTCCGGGTCGGTCATATCGGCGACGAGGACGTCTCCGGTCTTGAAGGCGGCCATCTGGTCGATCGCGGTGAGGATGCGGACGCTGCCGGCGCCGATCCGCTGGCCGATGGCGCGGCCCTCAACCAGCACGCGGCCTTCGCCGTTGAGCCGGAAACGGCTCAGGTTCCCCGCAGCACGTCGGGACTGGACGGTTTCCGGGCGTGCCTGAAGGATGTAGAGTCCACCATCGATCCCGTCTTTTCCCCATTCGATGTCCATCGGGCGGCCATAATGGTGTTCGATGGCGACGGCATGCCGGGCAAGCTGCTCGACGTCGTGGTCGCTGAGACTGAAGCGGTTCCGTAGCGCGGCTTCCACCGGTACGAAATCAATGGTGCGTCCGACTTCAGAAGAGTTCGTGTAGGTCATTTGGAGGGCTTTCTCCCAGACCGCGTTTGAGAACTGCAGGTCGGCCAGCCTGCAGCGCGGGTTTGTAAACGTAGAACTCGTCCGGATTCACGGCACCCTGGACGACGGCCTCGCCCAGACCGTAGGAAGATGTGACGAAGACGGCGTCCTGGAAACCGGATTCGGTGTCCATAGTGAACATGACACCGGAAGCGCCAATGTCTGAACGCACCATTCGCTGAACGCCAGTCGACAATGCGACGTCGGCGTGTTCGAACTTGTGGTGAACGCGATAGGCGATGGCCCGGTCGTTGTAGAGGGACGCAAACACGTCCTTAATCGCGAGCAGGATGTTCTCGATGCCACGAATGTTCAGGAAGGTTTCCTGCTGCCCGGCGAACGATGCTTCCGGCAGGTCTTCTGCGGTGGCGCTGGAACGGACGGCCCAGGAGAGGTCCTTGGAACCGCCGTGCTTGTCCACCAGCTTCTGGTAGGAGTCCCGGATCTGCACCTCGAAGTCCGGCAGGAACGGCGTCTCACGCATCATTGACCGGATATCCTGTCCGGCAGAGGCAAGGGCTGTCACGTCATCAGTGTCCAAGCCGACCAGCCGGTCGGCGATCTTCTGATCCACGCCGGAATCAGCCAAGAAATTGCGGTACGTATCCGCGGTCGTGGCGAAGCCGTCCGGGACCTGGACCCCGGCTGAGGTCAGGTTCTGAGCCTACTCACCGAGCGAGGCGTTCTTTCCGCCCACCCGGACAACGATGCTCACGAACAGGGGGACCGCCTGTAGGCGGTCCCCCTGTTTCGCTTCCGTGAGCTATCTCGGGTGCCTTGTGAAGGCGAAACCTGCACAACCATATTGAGAGCAGGTCGAGTTCAAGGTTGAGGTCGAACGCTGCATTGGGGTTGAGTGCGACCTCGAACGTCGAGTGTCCGACGCTGGCTATGCCAGGAGGCGTTCGCGCTTAGAACGCCCGGAGGATGTCTTCGACGCGTTGTTTGGCGTCGCCGAAGAGCATCTGGGAGTTCTCGCGGTAGAACAGGGGGTTCTGGACTCCTGCGTAGCCGGCGGCCATGGAGCGTTTGAAGACGATGACGTTGTCGGCTTCCCAGACACGCAGGACGGGCATGCCGGCGATGGGGCTTCCCGGGTCTTCGGCGGCGGAGGGGTTGACAGTGTCGTTGGCGCCGATGACGAGGACGACGGAGGTGTCGCCGAGGTCTTCGTTGATTTCGTCCATTTCCAGGACGATGTCGTAGGGGACTTTGGCTTCGGCGAGGAGGACGTTCATGTGCCCTGGGAGGCGGCCGGCGACGGGGTGGATGCCGAACCGGACGTTCACGCCGCGTTCGCGGAGCTGGTGGGCGAGTTCGGCGACGGGGTATTGGGCCTGGGCGACGGCCATGCCGTACCCGGGGGTGATGACCACGGACGAGGCGTTGGTCAGCATCTCCGCGGTGGCTTCCGCGGTGATTTCCCGGTGCTCGCCCTGCTCGACGTCGCCCCCGGTGCTTGGTGCTGCGATGCCGAAGCCGCCGGCGATCACGGAGATGAAGGACCGGTTCATGGCCTTGCACATGATGTAGGACAGGTAGGCGCCGGAGGAGCCGACGAGGGCGCCGGTGATGACGAGGAGGTCGTTGTTCAGCAGGAATCCTGCGGCTGCTGCGGCCCAGCCGGAGTAGCTGTTCAGCATGGAGACGACGACGGGCATGTCGCCGCCGCCGATGGAGGCCACGAGGTGCCAGCCCAGCCCGAGGGCGAGGAAAGTGACAACGATCAGCAGCCAGAGCTGGGAGTCGTTGACGTACCAGACCGTCAGGACCACGAACGCGGCGAGGGCCCCGAGGTTGATGACGTTCTTGCCCGGCAGCATCAAAGGCGTGGATTTCATCCGGGCCGAGAGTTTCAGGAACGCCACGATCGATCCGGTGAAGGTCACCGCGCCGATGAACACGCCGATGAACACCTCTGCATGGTGGACATTCATCAGATCCGCGGACAGGGCGGGGGCTTCGAAGTGGCCGTTCCAGCCGACCAGGACCGCTGCGAGGCCCACGAAACTGTGCAGTAGGGCGATGAGCTCGGGCATCCCGGTCATTTCCACGACCCGGGCGCGCCAGAGCCCGATCGCGCCGCCGACCAGGACCGCTGCAACGAGCAGGCCCAGGCCGGTCAGAGCGTGCCCGGTGCCCCAGGCGCCCTTGACGGTCAGCCAGACTGTCGCGGCGAGGGCGATGACCATGCCGGTGATGCCGTAGATGACCCCGGCGCGGGCTTTCTCATGCCGGCTCAGCCCGGCAAGGCTGAGGATGAACAGCAGGGCCGCGACAATGTACGCCGCTCCGGCGATGGAGTCGGCGGTCAACGGACCGAAGACGGTATCAGACACGGTAAGGCTCCTCATTAGAATTCCAGCTGCTTCGGATACGGCGCTCATGAACGGGCCTTCCCGGCGGAGAACATCGCCAGCATGCGCCGGGTGACGGCGAAGCCGCCGAAAATGTTGATGCTGGCCAGCAGCACCGCGACGGCGGCGAGGACCTGCATGACGGGGTTGCCGGAGGTGACCTGCAGCAGCGCGCCGACGACGATGATCCCCGAGATCGCGTTCGTGACAGACATCAGCGGGGTGTGCAGGGCGTGGTGGACCTTCCCGATGACGTAGAAGCCGACCACGATCGAAAGCATCAGCACCGTGAAGTGCTGGGGCAGAGGCGCCGGGGCGACCGCGTTGATCCCGAAGAGCACCGCAATCTCAGCGGCAAAGAGCCCGGCCTTACCCGCAGGGCTGAGGCCCGTCTTTTTTGCTGCCTTGTCTGCGGAGCGCTCCGCCGCACGCGTAGTTTCGCTCTGAACAGGGGCGGCTGAGACCTGGACAGGGGGCGGGGGCCAGGTCTTCTCACCGTCCCGCACCACCGTCACGGAACGCTGCACCACGTCATCAAAGTCGATTCGAAGCTGCCCGTCTTTGTCCTTGGTCAGTAGTTTGAGCAGGTTCACCATGTTCGTCCCGTACAGCTGGGACGCTTGGGCCGGCAACCGGGCCGGTAGATCGGTGTAGCCCAGGATCACGACCCCGTTGTCCGTTACGATCCGTTCCCCTGCGACGGAGCCTTCGACGTTGCCGCCCTGCCCGGCGGCCATATCAACGATGACGCTGCCGGATTTCATGCCGGCCACGTCCTCGGCCGTGAGCAGCTTCGGTGCCGGGCGCCCCGGGATCAGGGCGGTAGTGATGATGATGTCCACATCGCGGGCTTGCTCAGTGTAGATCTCCGCGGCCCGGGCGTTGTAGGCCTCACTCGTGGCTTTGGCGTATCCGTCCGTGGACTCCATGACTTCGGCGACCTCCACCTTAAGGTAGATTCCCCCGATGGACTTCACCTGATCCGCCACCTCGGGCCTCGGGTCCGTCGCGCGCACGATCGCGCCCAGGCTGCTCGCAGCACCGATCGCTGCGAGGCCGGCGACGCCGGCGCCTGCGACAAGGACTTTCGCCGGCGGAACCTTGCCCGCGGCAGTCACCTGCCCCGTGAAAAACCACCCAAATTCGTGTGCCGCCTCAATCACGGCCCGGTAACCGGCAATGTTCGCCATCGAACTCAAGACGTCCATCGACTGCGCCCGGGAGATCCGAGGGACGGCATCCAGTGCAAGTGCAGTGATGGGCCGTGCCGCCAGGGCCTCGACGAGGTCTGGCCGCAAACCCGGGCTCAGCGACCCGATCAGGGTTGCCCCTTCGGCCAGACGGCTGATCTCCTCCTCAGTGGGCGGATTCACCCTCAACACCACCTCGCTGCCCCATGCCTCGTCGGCGCCTACAATCATGGCCCCCGCCGCCGCATAAGCGTCGTCTGCAAAAGATGCCGACTCCCCCGCGCCCTTCTCGACCACGACGTCATAGCCCAACCCCGCCAACTGCCTCACGGTTGTGGGCGTCGCCGCCACTCTTGTCTCACGGCCCAACTCGGCCACAATTCCGATACGTGTCACTATTTCTCCCTCTAACATGTATGTTTTGGTGTACTCAGCTGCGGACGAAAACCTGCGTCCTTTTTCGATGAAGAGTGGCGCTCACGATGATTCCGGGGCTTGAGCGCCCTTCCCCGAATTTCAGATTGCCAAGTCTGTAGCTCCAGCCGGCCCGGCGGGAGGTAATCTCCGGACTTTACGATGGGTAAGTTCCTCCACGGTCACCTTTTCGGGGCCAGGAGTTCTGGTATGGACCAGGTGGCGAGCCTGTGGAGCCCGTACCTGACCATGGCCGAAGGCATAAGACGCCGCCCAGTCCTTCACCACTGGCGTCTCCGGGCTCTCCTGCTGCGCCTCCTGACCAAGGTCCCGTTCACACCGGAAGAACCCTGCCACGGCCAACGATGTGATTCGACTCACCGACCTTCCGGCCACTCCGCCACCTCAAACCAGGCAAATACGGGCCGCTACGACGCCCGACAAATCCCTAGCGTCGGATATTTCACTTTTTCACAAGCCACCCGAACTAATGGTTGTCGCACAGCACGGGAGAGCGTGACGGGGTCGTGGGTCGCATCCGGAGGTGCGGCTTCCCAACGTCGATGGCTATGTTCTGCCGGTCGCCGAATGGCCGCCCAGGGTTATAGCGGGCCCCCTCTTCCGAACCGGCTGCTTCGCAGGTCGGTGCCGCTGGCGCTGCCGTTTGCTACGACGGACTTGCCAAGAGATTCCCCGAAGATGGGTCAGTTCGCGATCTCGGGCTTCTTGCTTTTGAGTTGCGCAAGAAGCCGGAGATCGCGGGACACCTGAGCGAGGGCATCTTCTCGGCTCTTCCGCCAATGTGCCGACCTCCTGGGCGACGGGCGCTGTTGCTGAGGCCCACCGGGTGCCTGACGGGCCGGCAATCGATGGATCTGATGATCGGAGTCTGCTCCTGTCAAAGGGTCATGAAAGAGGTCATTCGGGGAAACGCAAAACCCCTGTTCGGCCGCGCGCATGTCCAGGTCCTTTCTAAAAAGACATCAGTGTGCTGATGGATGAAACCAGGCCTCCCCGGTTGCGAGGACACCGAACGGGTTGTCCTTGCCTGCGGATCCGGACACTCCGGTGGGCAAGGAGGCTCCAGTCCTCGCACGTGAAACGTCACGGCGTACATTCTTCTGGCCAGGGACTCGAGAGCATTGGCTTAGCCATTAGTCAGTTTCCGGCCCGTTGCAGTAGTGGCAGTCTTCAGAACAATCTTGGCGGGAGTAGCTCGATGGAAAGTTGAGCTGGTATTCCGTGATCAGTGCAGTCGGCGGCTGCCCAGTCTTGCCCTCCAGCGGGCGCTGCTGACCCGCCATGAGGTCTTTGCGGGGTGGGTTAGAAATTGTCAATGAAGGCTCCTACCGCAGGGTTGCGATACTTGGACTTTTGAGTGCCCGATTGACGCGCGGGCAATGTCCAGACCATAGACCCTCCCCAGTTGGCTGGCATGATGCTTCCTCCGCCGACGAACAGGGGGTCTCCTTCCTGGTTGGACGGCACCCACCATCCGTTGAGCGGGCAGTCTTCGCCGGTTTTCGCTTCGAGGACCCTGTCGGGATGCGCTCGGGGTGTGCGGGGGTCCTGATCGTGGGAGATACGCTTCTTCATCACTGCTTCCGATCTGCGGTTCGTCGGGAAGGCGGGCAAAGCCGGCCGGTCATCATTTGGCTCCGCGTGTCATCAACCCGGCAGAAAGCCCTCCTGCACCTGTGGTGAGCGGGATCAGTCCCGCGCCAAATATCAGCGTGGACGTTGCCGAGACCATGCAGATGGTGCCGGCGGCCAGGAGGAGCAGCATCACTGCGAAGTAGGGGGAGAACATGTAAGCCTTTCCGGGGCGGATGCCCCATGGTGTCTGGGTGTCTGCTGTTCGGGATGATGATCGTCGTGACTGACGCATGTTGGTCCACGATTTTGATGAGGGGAGTTTGGTGGGCTGGGTCCTTGAAACTGCGATGCCAGTGGTGGACCCGGACCGTGTCGACTGGGTTAGATGATCGTGTCTGAGAGCTGGTTCGGGGTGCCGAACCGGTGTGCTGTGATGGAGACTGCCTGCTCCTGCAGGAAGGTCAGCAGTTCGACCCTGCTGGCGGCGACGACCCGGTTGGCGTAGATGGCCACGTCGGGTTTGCCGCCGGCTGCGTCGGCTGTAGCAGGCGTGGGCGCACCGATCAGGCGGATGCGGACTCCGGAGTCCGGTCCGGTCTTGCCTGCGTACCGCTGGACCCTGGCGAGCCAGGCTGTTGTGTTTTCGACCGCCATGACTACTCCGGAGTCCCGGAGAGCCCGTGCGATCGTGTCCGTGAGCGGTTCGGCGGTGCTGACCGTCAGGGCGTTCAGCGGGGCGCTTCCGCCCCAGGCGGTCAGGCCGGCCGAGACGACGCGCAGCAATTCGGCAATACCGTGCCCGGATGTTGCCTCCTCGTAGCGGACAGTGACCGGTACCGGCTTGTAGCGGAAGAGGTTCCGCTCGGCCCGGAGCCCTGACACGTCGCGGGTGGCACCGAAATCGGTCCGCCAGGCTTCGACATCGGAGCCGAGTGCTGATTCAAGCCAAGTGACATCTGCGGCGCTGATGCTGCAGCTGCTGGCTACGTCAGCAGCTGCAGTCAGGATTTGCCGTGCCGGTACGGAGAGGTGAGCCACGGAGATGTCCTTGATGGGGGCGTCTTTCCATGCACCGAGGCCGACCAGGTAGTTGGGCCCGCCGGCCTTGGTGCCGGCGCCGACTGCAGACTTCTTCCAACCGCCGAAGGGTTGGCGGCGCACAATCGCTCCGGTGATGCCACGGTTGATGTACAGGTTTCCGGCCTGGATGTTTTCCAGCCAGTACTTCAGTTCCGTGGGGGCCAGGGAGTGCAGGCCGGATGTGAGGCCGTAGTCGATATCGTTGACAATGCTGACCGCTTCTTCCAAGGTGTCGGCGGTCATGATTCCCAGGATGGGTCCGAAGTATTCGGTCTTGTGGTACTCGCTGCCTCGCTGGACACCCGTACGTACGCCGGGGCTCCAGAGCTTGCCGCTGTCATCGAGTTTGCGCGGCTCGAGTACCCATTGCTCTCCGATACCGAGTTTGGTGAGTCCATTCAGGAGCTTCCCATTGGCCGGTTCGATAACCGGTCCCATCTGGGTCTGCGGGTCAACCGGATATCCGACTTTCAGGGACCGGGCGGCGTCGATGAGCTGTTGGTTGAAGCGGCGCGACGTTGCGACGGATCCGACGAGGATGACCAGTGAGGCGGCGGAGCATTTCTGCCCGGCGTGCCCGAACGCCGACTGCACGACGTCTCTTGCGGCGAGGTCGAGGTCCGCGCTCGGGGTGACGATGATGGCGTTCTTGCCGCTGGTCTCGGCGAGCAGGGGAAGGTCCTTGCGGAAGGAACGGAACAGTTCGGCCGTCTCGTACCCGCCGGTGAGGATGAGCCGGTCCACAGCGGGGTGGGATACCAGGGTGGTGCCCAGTTCCCGTTTGGCCAGCTGCACATACTGGAGCACGTCCCGGTCAATCCCTGCTTCGTCGAAGGCTTCCCAGAGGGCTTCGACCATGACGGCACCGCAGCGACGTGCCTGCCGGGCAGGTTTGATGATAACGGCGGAGCCAGCGGCCAGGGCTGCGAGGACGGAGCCGGCCGGAATGGCGACGGGGAAGTTCCACGGGGGAGTGACGACGGTCAGCTTCGACGGGATGAACTCTGCACCATCGACCGTGTCCAGCTCCTTGGCCAGTTCAGCGTAATAGTGTGCGAAGTCGATGGCCTCGGAGACTTCGGGGTCGCCCTGGTCCAGGGTTTTCCCGCATTCTGATGCCATAACTTCCAACAGATCTGCCCTGTGTGCCTCCAGCCGGACCCCTGCCCGGTGGAGCACAACGGCGCGTTCCGCCCCGGTGAGGGCACCCCAGGCAGCACCGCGGGTGACGGCCGTTTCGATGACGGTTTCGAGTTCGTCCGCGGTGTCCAGTTCACAGGTGTCGGCCGTTGCTTCGCCCAACAGTGAGAACGGGACCTGGTTGAGGATGCCCCGGCCCCACGAGCGGTTGGCAGGCAGGTCAGGGTCCGTGTCAGGGGTATTGGCGAAGCTGGCAGTGGGCCCGCCATGACCGATTCCGCCCATTTCCAGTCCCGACCGGGACATCGCTTCGGCCAGGGTCTCGTCGGCGTCAAAGCGGGTCCGGTCCTGGCCGCGGTTCGGTCCGGGAACCGTATCGGTCAGGGCAGCCAGGGAGGCGAGGAAGCGCTGTTTTTCGCGTTCGAACAGGGCTTCGTTTTTGTCCAGTTCGAAGACTGCGGACATGAAGTTTTCCTGGCTGGCGCCTTCTTCCAGGCGGCGGATCAGGTAAGCGATCGCTACGTCGAACTCGCTAGGATGTACGACCGGGGTGTAGAGGAGCAGGGAGCCGACGTCGCGCTTGACGGCTTCGGCCTGTCCGGTGGCCATGCCGAGGAGCATTTCGAATTCGATGCCGGAGGTGATTCCGCGGGCCTTGCCCAGCAGGTGGGCGAGGGCGACGTCGAACAGGTTGTGCCCGGCGACGCCGATGCGGACGTTCCGGATTCGTTCGGGCGTCAGGGAGTAGTCGATCACGGCTTTGTAGGATGTGTCGGAATCCTGTTTGGTGCCCCAGGTTGCCAGCGGCCAGCCGTGCAGGTCCGCGTCGACTTGTTCCATGGGAAGGTTGGCGCCCTTGACGACGCGGACCTTGATCGGTGCACCGCCATTTGCGGTGCGGGTAGCGGCCCATTCCTGCAGCCCGATCATAGCGCTCAGGGCATCGGGCAAGTAGGCCTGCAGGACGATACCTGCTTCGAGGGTGCGGAATTCGGGCATCTCAAGCAGCCGAGTGAAGACCGCGATGGTCAGGTCGAGGTCTTTGTATTCCTCCATGTCCAGGTTGATGAACTTGCGCGGGGAGGAGGAGGCAGCGAGTCGGTACAGCGGGGCGAGCTTCTCCACGATATGGCCGACGGCATCGTCAAAGGCCCAGTGGTTGTGAGGGGCCACGGTCGAGGAGACTTTGATCGAGACGTAGTCAACGTCCGGGCGGGCCAGTAGCTTTCTTGTGCCCTCAAGCCGGCGGGACGCTTCACCCTCTCCGAGGATGGCCTCGCCAAGCAGGTTTACGTTCAGCCGGATGCCGTCTTTTTTGATCTTTGCAATTGAGCGGCCGAGCTTTTCGTCGGTTGCGTCCACGATCAGGTGGCTGACCATTTCCCGGAGCACCTTGCGAGCAACCGGGACTACGACACCGGGAATAGCGGGAGCCAGGGAGCCCCCCACGGCCACAGCGGACTTCATGTACCACGGCAGGAAGGCCGGGACGCTCGGTGCCAACATATTGAGGTTCCTTGCAGCGACCGCCTTGTCTTCAGGACGGACAACGCCGTCGACGAAACCTACCGTGAAGCCCAGGCCGTTGGGGTCTTTCAGGACACCGGCCAGCTGGGCCGCGGCTGCGTCGACGGGCACCCTTGCTCCCTCGGCGAGCCAGCGCCGGACCAGCGCGACGGCATCCTCAGCGAGATCCTCGGGTCGGACCAACTCAGCGCTGATCCCTGCAGATTTAGTCATGGATGTACTCCTCGAATATGGGTTTTTTGACACTCATCCGGCGTACGCGAAGCCCGGAATACACTTCTTTGGCTCGACCGTAGAGCCATCCTTGATTCCACGTTTAAAAATAGTATACTATGAGGTATTACACCTGATACCTATCATGCGGGTGGAGTAGGTGACTTCAGGACTGATTCCGACAACCCGGATAGGAAGGGAGACTCTAATGAAGGCGATATCATCGGTCCGGCACACAGCAGCCCGGTCGGAGTCCAGGGAGATCTGGGCCCGCAGCGGAAATCCGTGCCCGAAAAGCGGTTGGTGGGCACCGAATACCGATGGAGCACCCCCCATAGACATCGTCAGGGGAAGCCTGATGCCCCGAATGCAAGACCGCTCGGTCGAATGGAGTGAAGTTGCCCAACCCATGCGCTCCATTGAAATGGGTCCACCCACAACAGGCTAGACCGGCTGCGCAAAGCCGCGCTAGGCCCCCGCGGCCGGAACTCTGTCGTCGCGTCAACGTGCCGACGGGAGCCGCCCGACGCGGGCCGGATGGCCCGCGCCATGACGATGCGCGTTGTCACTGAGGATGACGCGTACGTCGTCAAATAACGTGCACGGTAACACATGCGGTGCCTCGCTTTCGTATCCTGCAGCTTCCACCTCATGGAGACGCTCATGCGTTTCACAGCTTCGCCGGAGGACGAGTAACGCCGGAAATCCCGCAGCACATACCGGGCCAACGAAAACAGTGGGCCACCCGTAAGGGTGGGACCCACCGCCGTCGAGATCTTTTTCGGGAACGTGCGTACGGGTCACGCAGGTGACCGGCCACCCGCGTTCGACCGCGGCACTCAGGAAACGCCAGAAGCAAACGAAATCCAGGATCATCCTGGGCAGCTCGCCCGGATCCACGCAGAACGTTAACCGGGCCCCTCCTCTGGAAACCCGCCGACCGAGAGATCCTAAACAGAAATAGAGGGCGTGCAGGAAGCGAGCCTCCGATAGTCCGTTGTGCGTGGTTCTCCGATCGTGGGTGGAGTTTCCAATGTGGAAGCCGCGGTCGGCGA
>NZ_JBYSXB010000036.1:0-50071 GCF_058781765.1 Arthrobacter sp. FW306-1B-G06A
GCGGTGGGGATCAGTTGGGGGCATGTACGTTGGGTGGGCCGGGGGACGTTAGCCTGCGTTGAGCTTGCCTGCAAGCCGTTCGCGCATCCGGACGCTCGCCGCGTTGAGGCCAACCAGCTCCACCTCGCGGCCGTGCCTGCGGTATTTCTCGGTCACGGAATCCAATACGGCAACGGTGGAAGCGTCCCAGATGTGCGAGGCGTGAAGATCGATGACCACGTGGTCGATTCCCTCCGAGGAATCCTTCGCATAGTCGAACTGCGTGTAGAGATCGTTGGAGGAAGCGAAGAACAACTCGCCATCCACCGTGTAGCTCGCTACGGTCCGGCCGTTGAGCTCGAGTTCACTCCGCTCCACCGTGGCGAAATGGGCCACTCGGCGGGCAAACAGCACCATGGCCGTGAGGACACCGGCTCCCACCCCGATAGCCAGGTTGTGCGTCGCCACCACCACGGCCACCGTCACGAGCATGACGCCGGTCTCGGACTTCGGGAGTCGCGTGAGGGTCGCCGGCCGGATCGAATGCCAGTCAAAGGTGATGAGGGAAACGAAGATCATCACAGCCACCAAAGCGGCCATGGGAATCATGCCCACCACGTCCCCGAGCGCCACCACGAGGACCAACAGGAACCCTCCGGCCAGGAAGGTCGAGAGCCGGCTGCGGGCGCCCGAACCCTTAACGTTGATCATGGTCTGCCCAATCACGGCGCAGCCGCCCAAGCCACCCAGGAATCCGGTGACGATGTTGGCGATGCCTTGGCCCCAGGACACCCGGGCCTTGTTGGAGCGGGTATCCGTGATGTCATCCACGAGCTTGGCCGTCAAGAGGGACTCCAGGAGGCCCACCAGCGCCATGGACAAAGCGAACGGGGCAATGGTCTGGAAGGTTTCCCAGGTCAAAGGCACGTTGGGCAGAAAGAAACCGGGAAGGCTATTGGGAAGTTCGCCCTTGTCGTGCACCGTGGGGACGCGGATGCCGGCCAGCGTCGTGACGATCGTGAGGGCGACGACGGCCACCAAAGGCGCGGGCACCGCTGTCGTTATTCTGGGCAGCCCGAACACTATCAGCAGCCCGACGGCCACAATCGGGTACACCATCCAGGGGACGCCGATGAGCTCAGGCAGCTGCGCCATGAACACCAGAATGGCCAAGGCATTCACGAATCCGATCATCACCGAGCGCGGAATGAAGCGCATGAGCCGCGTGACCCCCAGGACCGCCAGGACGATTTGGAAGACCCCGGCCAGGATAACCGTGGCAATCAGGTAGTTCAGCCCGTGATCCTTCATGACGGGGGCGATCACGAGGGCGACGGCGCCGGTGGCTGCCGAGATCATAGCCGGCCGGCCACCCACGATCGCCGTGGTGACCCCCATCGTGAAGGACGCGAAGAGGCCGATGCGCGGATCCACGCCGGCGATCACGGAGAACGCAATGGCCTCCGGAATGAGCGCAAGCGCCACCACCAACCCGGCCAATGCTTCCGTCTTGAGCCTGCGGGGCGAACGCAGTGTGAAACGGAGGGACTGGAGCTGCTCGGGTGTCATGGGTCCTTAGCTGTTGGTCAGGCGGTACCGCTCGATCTGCTTGAGACGCCGCTGGAGGCTGTCCCGCCGGGGGTGGGGGACGACGTCGGGCGCCTCGGCGGTGAGGTCGATGTGTTCAGTGCCGTACTGCCAGAGCAGGAGGTCATCCAGGAGGCGGTCCGGTCCAGGGGAGTAACGGTGATCCAGGGCTTTGCGGACCTCGGTGATCCGGTTGGCGCTGAGGAGACCGGCGAGTTCCACGGTCTTGTTCAGTCCGTGGGCCGCGAGAAGCTCCGCAGCCCAACCCCAGTCGTCATCAACTTTACGGTCAACGTGGGGAAGCAGCGTCCGCCAGACGTCACGCACCCGGTTGGGCGTGAGGGGCATGGAGCCTTCGCCGTCGAGATCCCAGTAGCCGCGGACTTCCTCGTAGCGTTCGTGGAGGTCGGCGAAGGCGCTTTCCACGGTTTCCAGCATTGCCGCTGTGGCAGTGAACTGGCGGTCGAAATGCGGTGTCCAAGCGCGCGGATCCTCGGCCTTGAAGCGGATGTCGTGTTCGATCTCGCTCCAGGCATGTGCAAAAACCGTACGTATCTGGCATTCGAAGAAGTAGCTGCCATTGGGCGGAATGTCCGGATTGAAGACCTGTTGGTAGGCCTTCACGGACTCGTTTTGGATGGTGCGGAGGATGAGGTGGCGGCTGGAATATCCGTAGGTGCCGGACTCGATGGAGCCGATGTCCTTCTCCAGGTCTCCGCGGCAATCGAAAAGCTGACGCTGGCGCTTGATCAAGTTCGCAACCGCGGCGTTCTCGGCCGGGAGCTTGGTGATGACGCGCAGTCCCACCATGTCGTTCAAGGTCCGGAAGGGATCCGGGAACTTCAGCACCCGCGGACCCCCCTCCAGGGGCACCTCGGTGCGGGAAATCTTCTCCCGGAAAGATTCGACCGTCTTGGTGCGTCCCGTGACGAAGAGGGGCACGGACTCGCTGTTCTTGAGCATGTCCCGCAAGGTCAACAGGACATCGCGGGTGACAAGTTTCAGGGCAGGCCGGACGCGCTCGTAAAGCTCCACGTTCGCCTGTACTGATTCGCGCAGCTGAGGATCCAAGCTGTCCCAATTGCTAGCCATGGCTCCAGCTTACGGGGGAGGGCCGACAGTGGAGCTGAGCCGGGCCCTCTGGCGCTACCGGTGCGCCACCTGGAAGCATGCAACATCGTATTGGGAGGTGGGGGAGTAGTTCTGTCCACCCACTCCGCCGTTGATGCTGTTGATGCCCGGCTCGTTAAATGGCGATCCTGGGCTGTTGGCGGCATTGCCGGGTGTGTTCGGTTCGAGGGATTGGCAGGACTGGTTAGGCTTTCCAGTTCCAGGCGGGTTTGCCGCCGAAGCCGGCGCAGCCACAGCCAGCACGCTCAAGGTCAAAGCCACAAGAACCGACGCGGAGATACGACGGATCATTGAAATCACCTCCGGGTAAAGAAGCATTTCCCGCAAAAACGCAGGAGTGAAGCGAGGGTAGCGCTTCACCCCTGAGGGTACGCTCGGGCAGTGGCTACAGGAAGGCTCCGCGTGGATCCTCAGGCCATCGTTCCCGCTCCGCGGCGCTCCTCCGCGATAGGCTCGGCACAAAGGAGGACACGATGAAGCGGCACAAGTACTACTACGGCCAGCACTCCAGCCAATGGGGCGAGCTGTTCGTACCCGATTCGCTACAACCACACCGCAACAAACCCGATGGAGTGGTGGTGGTGATCCACGGAGGCTATTGGCGCTCCCAATACGGCGCCGAGCTCGGTGAGCCGATTGCCCGGGATCTCGCTGCACATGGAATTGCCGCCTGGAACCTTGAATACCGGAGGGCCGGAAACGGTGGCGGCTGGCCGCATACGTTCGAAGATGTCCTCGATGGGATCGACCACTTGGGCGAGATTGCCGGCAAACATGAACTTAATCTGAACAAAGTGGTGGCACTGGGACACTCCGCAGGCGGCCATCTCGCGGTTTGGGCGGCCGGGCGGGAAAAACTCTCCAAAATCGGCGCCCCGGACGCCGACCGCCAGCTCCATCGGCATGACAACGGTGCGGCAGTGCGGCTCACCGGCGTCGTGAGCCAGTCTGGCCTGCTGAACCTTGCCGACGCCGAGCGGCTCAACCTGAGCAACGGCGCCGTCGACAACCTCATGGGTGGCGACTCGGTAAGATACCCCAAACGGCATATCTATGCGGACCCCATGAGGTCGCTGCCCATCCCCGTACCGGTCTTCGCGGTCCATGCTGCATCGGACGAGGATGTCCCGTGCAGCCAGTCCGAGGCTTATGTTGCCGCAGCCACCGCTTCCGGGGGAGCGGCCCAGTTCCTCAAGGTGCCCGGCGACCATTTCGACCTGATCGATCCAAGGGCGGTTGCGTACAAGAAGTGCCGGGAGTTGGTGCAGCGGCTGCTCGCGTGACGGTTTGCCGGCAAAGTCACCGGCTGTCATCGAGAGACGCACACCACATCCGCATGGCAGAGTTGTCCCATGCTGACAGTCATAGGTGAAGCGCTGGTTGATGTCGTCCAGCGTTCCTCGGGAATCGATGCCCACGTGGGCGGAAGTCCGCTCAACGTTGCCGTGGGCCTGGCCAGGCTGGACCACGCTGTCCAGTTCATCGGCCGCTTCGGCAAGGATGCTTACGGCGACTCGATCGCAGCCCACTTGCGCTCCAGTTCCGTCATGGTTCCGCTGCCGCCGGACGAGAGCCCTACCAGCGTGGCCACCGCCTTGATCGACGACGACGGCGCTGCAAGCTACACCTTCGACCTCGCCTGGGAGCTTCCCGGCCTCGCCGCGCGCTTGCCGTTCATGCTTCAGGGGACCTCGCTCCTGCATACCGGCTCGATTGCCACGATGTTGGAGCCGGGCGCAGCGGATGTCCTTGCCGCCGTCGAGCATGCCCATCCGAATGTGACTGTTAGCTTCGATCCGAACTGCCGGCCCAGCATCATCAAGGATCGAGAATTTGCGCGGGCCCAGGTGGAGCGTTTCGTGGCGCTTGCCGACGTGGTCAAGGCATCCGACGAGGACCTTGAGTGGCTCTATCCGGGCGTCGATGTCTTGGAATCGGCCCGGCGCTGGCTGGGCCTCGGCGGCAGCGGGGGGCCCGCCGTCGTGGTGGTCACGCGAGGCGCGGACGGACCCTGGGGTGTCACAGCCGCGGGCGAGGCCCAGGTGGACGCCCCAAAGGTAGAGGTGGCGGATACCGTGGGTGCGGGCGATTCCTTCATGGCCGCACTGCTCTCCGGGATCGTTGACCACGGGCTGGCAGGGGCCCAAAACCGCGACGAACTGCACGCCATGCCCGCCGAAGTGCTCGAAGGACTCCTCAGCCATGCCGCGCGCGCAGCGGCAATCACGGTCTCCCGGCCGGGCGCGAATCCGCCGACGCGTGCCGAACTCAACGCCTTGGGCCTCCCGGAAGCCGGCGCAAGCGTCGAGAGGCAGCCATGAGCTACGCCGACCTTCCACAAGTCCCATCGTTCGATGTCACCAGCGGCTCGCTGAAGGACGGCGACGCTCTCAGCCCGGCCCAGACCAGCAAGCGCTTCGGCGTGACCGGCGGCAAGGACGAATCCCCGCAACTG
The DNA here is from genome assembly GCF_058781765.1 of Arthrobacter sp. FW306-1B-G06A. NCBI lineage: Bacteria > Bacillati > Actinomycetota > Actinomycetes > Micrococcales > Micrococcaceae > Arthrobacter > Arthrobacter sp. FW306-1B-G06A. The sequence goes on from NZ_JBYSXB010000036.1 coordinate 5,153, forward strand.
GGCTGGAGCGGAGCCCCTGAGGGCACCAAGGGTTACGTCGTCACCGTCTTCGACCCCGATGCTCCGAGGGCGGGCGGCTACTGGCACTGGGCAGTGGTCAACATCCCCGCCACTACGAACTCGTTGCCTGCCGGTGCCGGCGTTCCGGGTGGTGCGCACTTGCCGGCCGGAGCGGTTCAACTCAAGAACGACGCCGGGTTCCCCGGTTACCTGGGTGCCGCGCCGCCGCCTGGGCACGGTCCGCACCGGTACATCGTGGCCGTGCACGCGGTCGACGTCGCTGAACTGGGGCTCGATGCCGGTGCCTCCACGGAAGCGCTCGTCCGCACACTGGCTTCTCACACGCTGGCTCGGGCCGTCATCACGGGCCATTTCGAGCGGAGCTAGCCCCAGGGTCTAAGTCGATGGCGACCGCCGCCCACGTAGACTGACATAATGCGGCTCGTAGCAAGTGACATTGACGGCACCATCCTTGGGCATGACGGCAAGATCAGCAGCCGCACCATCCGCGCATTCCATGCCTGCCGCGACGCGGGCATCGAGGTGGTGTTCGTGACGGGTCGGCCACCGCGCTGGCTCTACCCCCTCCGCGAACAGATCGGCCATAGCGGCATCGTTATTTGCTCCAACGGGGCAGTGGTGTGGGACCTTGAAGCTGACAAGCTGATTTCGGCCAATGCCTTGAGCATCGCCTCTGTACTGGAGGCCCGCCGGATCATCAAGCAGCTCCGGCCCGACGCCTTGTTCGCTGCCGAAACACTCACGGGATTCCACCTGGAGCCCGGGTTCATCGAGAACGAGACCAGCGAGCTCCTGGCCGAGTTCACGCCCGCGTGGCTGGACGAAACGCTGACCGCGGACGACGCCGTCGTGAAGTTCCTTGCCGTAACGCGCAGCGGCACTCCGGATGATTTCCTCGCAAGGGTGCAGCCCGCCGTCGCGCATCTCGTGGAGACCACCCACTCGGCGCCGCGGACCGCACTCCTGGAAATGTCGGCGCCCGGTATCAACAAAGCCGTCACACTCGCCGTATATGCGGCATCCCGAGGCATCGAGGCCGCCGAGGTGGTGGCATTCGGTGACATGCCCAACGACGTCGAGATGCTGCGCTGGGCGGGCGACGGGTACGCGATGGCCAGCGGCCATCCGGAGGCGATCAGCGCAGCCGGCCAGCAGGCGCCCCATTTCGACGACGACGGCGTGGCCCAGATCCTCGAGGCAAAGCTCGCTTCCCTGCGGGTTTAGTCGGCCCCGCACCGGACCGCCGTGCACGGCTAGTTCGGCGCCCGCAGTCCGTGGCTGTGCGCCAAGGCAATCGCCTCTGTTCGTGAACCCACGCCGAGTTTCCTGAAGATATTCCTGACATGGAATTTAACGGTGTTTTCGCTGATGTGCAGCTTGGCGGAGATGGCCCGGTTGCGCTGCCCGGCCGCCAACAGTTGAAGAACTTCCATTTCTCGCTCGGCCAGGCCCCATCCGCCGATATCGCCCGCCGGGGCTGATGGAGGGTCCAGCGGCAGGACCACCTGCACGTCGGCTCCCCAGCCGGCCATGACCTCGATGTTCATTCGGCCGTCCAGCGCTGCCACCCTGTTGTTGAGCCGGGCAATGTTGGGCGAATCCGACGTCAGTTCGCCTAGGCCGTCGTCGCGCACGTTGATGAGGAGGTTCACGCCGTCGCAGTCCCACTGCACCCGCACACGCCTGACCGCTGGCTGCTCCACGATGGCCAGCACCAGTCCCCGCACGATCGCCCTGGAGGCGTGGGCAACTTCGCCGGGCAAGGCACGGCCGTTGACCGGTGGCTCGATGAACTGGATGTCGAGCCCGCTGAAGTGCATGAGCGGCCGCAGGTCTTCCCGCAGCCGTTCGAACGCCTTGGCCACCGGCTCTTCGACGAGGTCTGTCGTGCGGTCGCTGAGCGTCCGGAGACTGACCAGCGAGGTAGCGGCCAGGTCGGTGACGGTTTTTCTGGCAGTGGCATCGTCCAGGGCGCTCGATCGCAACGCCGCCAAAAGTGTCTCCAGGGTGGTCGAATGCCTGTCCACGAGTTCGGCCGTGACGCGGAGCCGCTCGGCTGACGCCGCGCGGGATTCCAAAAGGTACGACGGCGGCGCGTCCGCCACCTTCTCCTGGATGCGCCGCGCTGTGAGCTGCCATAGGTAGTCAAGCATCCGCAGGGCCGACTCGCGCTCCAACGGTTCTTCGGGCAGGGCCGGCTCAGTGAGGGTCAGCAGCGCATTGCTCTCGGACGTCAATGCAAGAACAGGCCGTTGCTCGCCGGCGATGGCCGCTTCCCCGTGCCACACCTCGCCTTCCGTGACCCGGGCCCGCAGTTGATCCAACTCGGGAATGGAGACGCGGCTGATGATGCCCTCTGTCCCGGCTTTCTTCTGGGGGCGGCCGGTGCAATCTTCGGTGAAGATCACCAGCGCGCTGCTGCCTACGTACGGAAGCGTCGCTTCACGGAGCCTCTCGGCGATGTTCGTGAGCGGTGCGTTGGCCAGTTCAGCGACTGCCTCGAGAAGGGTCCATCGGCTTGAGGTCATCCCGCCACTTTAGCGCTTCGCGCCGTCCGCCTACTACCCAAACGGGTAGCTAATACCGCCCTTGTTCAGCGTTACGCCTACCCGTTCAGTCCTGAAGGATTGATTCAAACGGAGCATTCACCTGAGCAGGAGGCAACGTATGACCACCACCGCAGAGGCCGTCCAGGCCGTATCGGACGTCGACCCAAGCCCGGATGTCGAGCTAAGCCTGGCCCTCGTGGGCAGCGAGATCGCGGAAACGGCAGCTGAAGTGGACCTTCGGCAATTGTCCAGCCTGGCCACGGAAGTCCAGACTGCCGGGAACTCGGCCACCGGCCGGATCTTCGTTGCAGGAGCCGGCCGCAGCGGCCTCGTCCTGCGGATGGCTGCGATGCGGCTGATGCACCTCGGCTTTGACGTGCACATCGCGGGGGACACCACCACACCGGCCATCCGCTCGGGCGACCTCCTCTTGCTCGCCTCGGGCTCCGGGACGACCTCCGGCGTCGTGCGCGCCGCCGAGACTGCCTCCAAAGCCGGCGCCAGGATCGCCGTGTACACCACCAATGCCGCGTCCCCGCTCGCGGAACTGGCCGACGTCGTCGTCATCATTCCGGCGGCGCAGAAGACAGACCACGGTTCCGCGCTGTCGCGTCAATACTCCGGCAGCCTGTTCGAGCAGGTGCTCTTCCTCGCTGCCGAAGCCGTCTTCCAGGCCCTGTGGGACAACGATGCAACCCCGGCCGAGGAACTCTGGCTCCGCCACGCCAACCTCGAATAGCCCCTGATTTTCACCGCACCAACACCACAACAAACGACAGAAAGAGATCCCTCCATGAAGCTGCAAGTCGCTATCGACGTCCTCACCACCGAAGCCGCCCTCGAGATCGCCGGCAAGGTCGCCGAATACGTGGACATCATCGAGCTCGGCACCCCCCTCGTGAAAAGCGAAGGCCTGTCCGCGGTGACGGCCATCAAGGATGCCCACCCGGACAAGGTCGTGTTTGCCGACCTCAAGACCATGGATGCCGGTGAACTTGAAGCCGACATCGCATTCAAGGCGGGCGCAGACTTGGTCTCCGTGCTTGGCGGCGCAGACGACTCCACCATCGCGGGTGCTGTCAAGGCCGCCAAGGCCCACAACAAGGGCATCGTGGTTGACCTGATCGGCGTTGCGGACAAAGTAACCCGTGCCAAGGAAGCCAGGGCCCTCGGTGCGAAGTTCATCGAGTTCCACGCCGGCCTCGACGAGCAGGCAAAGCCGGGCTACAACCTGGATGTGCTCCTGAGCGCCGGTGAGGAAGCCCGCGTGCCGTTCTCGGTGGCCGGTGGCGTGAACCTGTCCACGATCGGAGCCGTCCAGCGCGCCGGAGCGGATGTCGCCGTCGTCGGCGGTTCCATCTACGGTGCCGACGACCCCGCACTAGCCGCGAAGCAACTGCGCGCCGCCATCATCTAGGCCCACCTCCCAGCCGGCGGCCCCAACTGGTCCCCACCGCCACCCTCGCCTCGCAAGTCCCCACCGGCTCCCAGCCTTCGCAAGCTCAGGCAGGGTCCCTCGCCAGTGGGGCCCCACGGCCAGGGAACTCTGGCGGCGTGGGCCCACGCAATTTTCGTCGTTTTCAGGCCTCTAAACGACAACAATTGCTAGTTGGTTGGGACCGCTCACCCATTACACAGCTTCAGTCCAACTGCCGTTCAACTACTCCTCGTAGTCTCTTGTCGTATTCGATGCCGATCACAGGGGACATGATGGCCAAGAGAAAGACGACGGGGTGGCCCGAGGCCCCCGTTCGCCGCGCAGTGCCGGCTGAACATTGGAAGCAATTGCGCCGCGGAGACCGCGTGAGCGTCAAGCTCGCGCCCGGGTTTGAGAACCCCGGCCAGGTGGACGCCGTGTCGAGTGACCACAGCGTGGTCTGGGTAAACCTCGACGGCGGCCGCGGCCGCACGCTGGTGCACTGCGGCGACGGCGTGGAGATCGTCCGGCAGGAATCCTGACGGGCTCGCGGGAGGCGCAGCCGGGTTACGCTACCCGTGTGAGCCCGAATTTGCCTTTCTTCAGCCGCCCGGACGGACAATCCGCTCCGCTTGCGTTCGCGCACCGCGGATTTTCGCCGGATGGCCTTGAGAACTCGGCCGCGGCATTCAGGGCGGCGCTTGAGCTCGGCTTCACGCATCTTGAAACCGATGCCCGCGCCACTGCCGACGGCGTGGTGCTCCTTTTCCACGACGACACCCTTGACCGTGTCACGGATGCCCATGGCTCCATCTCCAGTCTCAGTGCCGCCGAGATCGCCAAGGCCTGGATCGGTGGCCGCGAAGCAATTCCCCACTTGGCAGATGTCCTGAAGGAATTTCCCGAGGCGCGGCTGAACATTGATGTCAAGGATTGGCATACCGTCAAACCCCTCGCTGGAGTCATTGAACAACTCGACGCCCATGACCGGGTGCTGATCGCGAGCTTCTCAGATCGCCGGCGTCGGGCCGTCCTGCGCCTGCTCCGCCGTCGCACGGCGTCCTCGGCAGGCATCGCCTGCAACGCCGCCTTCACCCTCTTGGGACCGTTTCTTCCCGAGCGCTGGCTGCGGAAGATCCTGCACGACGTCGATGCCCTCCAAGTGCCGGTCCGCTACGGACCCCTGGCCGTTGTGACCCCCGGTTTCCTGCGCAGGGCGCACCGGCTTGGGCTGCAGGTTCACGTCTGGACCGTCAACGATCCCGCAGAGATGGCCAGGTTGCTTGATATGGGCGTGGACGGGATCGTCACCGACCGTGCGGATGGTCTGAAGTCGGTGCTGCAGGGCCGGGGGCAGTGGTGGTGAGCGCCCGGATGCGTGACGCCAGGAAGTCTCGCTCGGCGTCGTTGTCCGTGCGCTCCTGCGCTTCCCGGTAGGCGGAGACAGCTTCATTGTTGCGTCCCAGGCGTCGGAGCAGATCCGCCCGCACTGCGTGGAAAAGATAGTAGTTGCCCAGTTCAAGGACGTCGACGGCGGCAAGACCCGAGGCGGGTCCCTCCACCTCCGCGAGGGCAACGGCCCTGTTCAAGGCGACCACCGGCGTCGGCTCCATGGCCAGGAGCTGTCCGTACAATGCCAGGATCTGCCGCCAGTCCGTGCTTGCGGGCTGTGCGGCGTCGCTGTGGACCGCGTTGATGGCGGCTTGCAATTGGTACGGTCCGGGCTGGTTCCGCTTCAGGCATTGCCGCACCAATAATTGCCCTTCCGCAATTTGGTCCTTGTCCCAGACGCTGCGGTCCTGGTCCGCGAGGAGCACCAGGCCGCCGTCGGGAGTCGTCCGGGCGTCACGGCGGGCATTGAGCAGAAGCATGAGGGCCAACAGGCCTTTGGCTTCGGGCTCATCAGGCATGAGTTCCATGATGAGCCGGCCGAGGCGAACAGCCTCGTGGCAGAGGTGTTCGCGCACCAGCCCAGCCCCTGAACTCGCAGCGTAGCCCTCGTTGAAGACCAAGTAGACCACGGCCAGCACCGACTTCAAGCGCTCAGGAAGCTCGGCGCCGTTCGGTACCCGGTAGGGGATGCGGGCGTCGCGGATCTTCCCTTTCGCCCGCACCAGGCGCTGGGCCATGGTTGCCTCGGGGACCAGGAAAGCGTGGGCGATCTCCGCCGTGGTGAGCCCGCACAGGAGCTTGAGGGTCAGGGCCACCTGCGCGGCCCGGTTGATGGCGGGGTGGCAACAGGTGAAGATCAGCCGGAGCTGGTTGTCCTCCACGGTATCCACCTCTTCGGGTTCATCGCTGTGTTCATGACCGTGCAGGATCGCGGCCTGGACGAGTTTCTCCCTACCGGAGGCCTCGCGGCGGAACCGGTCGATGGCCCGGTTGCGGGCGGTGGTGATGATCCAGCCGGCTGGGCTCGGCGGCAGGCCGTCGTCGGGCCAGCGCGCCACGGCCTCGGTGAAGGCGTCCTGGACCGCGTCCTCGGCGGCGTCGATGCTGCCCAGAACGCGGACCAGGACCGCCACGGATCTTCCATACTCTTCACGGAATATTCGTGCGATCTCCGAAATATGGACCACGGGGAAACTATTCCCGGTAGCCCGCGAACGGCCGGACCTCGATAGGCAGCGTGGTGGCTTGGGCGGCTTTGCGTCCCCAGCCAAGTGCCACGTCCAGGTCCGGGGCTTCGATCACCCACAGGCCGCCCACGTGTTCCTTGGCCTCAGCGAAGGGGCCGTCCGTGGTGAGAACCTCGCCGTCGTTCACACGCACCACTGTGGAGGTACTGGCGGGGTGCAGGCCACCCGTGAAAACCCAGGCGCCGGCGTCGCGCATTTCCTGGTTCAGGACGTCAAGATCGGCCATGATTTTGTTGAGGACTTCGGCCTCCGGGGCTGGGCCGTCGGGCTGGTAGATGCTGAGCAGATAACGTGGCATGACTGTTCCTCCTTGGGATGTGGCGCCGGCACCGTGCCCGCGTCTCACCCTCTATACGAACGGCGCCGGCTGTTTTCGACATCTCCGCGCACGAATCTGCGAAAAGCTTAGCCCCGCTGGCAGGATGGGAACATGCGCATCCTGATTGCCCCGGACAAGTTCAAAGGCTCCCTCACCGCCGCCGAAGCAGCCTCAGCGATGGCCGAGGGGGCATTGCGCGTCTATCCGGACGCCGTGGTGACGCAGTTTCCGATCGCCGACGGTGGCGAAGGAACACTGGAAGCAGCCGTGGCGGCGGGCTACGAAGAGCGGATCAATGCGGTCGTCGGTCCCATCCTCAAGCCGGTAGGCGCTGCGTGGGCCATCCGGCAAAATGCCTTTGGCGGAGCCACTGCAGTGATCGAAACGGCGCAAGCCTCTGGACTGGCACACATGGAGCCGACTCCGGAAAACGCCCTGCGCGCCCACAGCTACGGTTGCGGCCAGCTCATCGCCGCCGCCCTTGACGCTGGAGCCACCGAGATCGTGCTCGGCGTGGGTGGTTCCGCGATGTCCGACGGCGGCAGCGGCGCCTTGCGTGCGCTCGGGCTGAAGCCCCTGGACGCGGCCGGGAACGTGGTTCCACTCGGCGGAGGCTCGCTCGCCGACGTCGTATCCCTCGACGTCTCCGGGCTGGATCCGCGGCTGACCGCGGTGAGGTTCCGGATCGCCGTCGACGTCCGGAACCCGCTCTATGGCAGCGACGGCGCCGCGCATGTTTTCGGCCCGCAGAAGGGGGCGGACGAGGACGCGGTGGAGCTGCTCGACGCCGGCCTGCGCAACTGGGCGTCGCTGCTTCGGGAAGCGGGCGGTCACGACGTCAACGTTCCCGGGGCCGGAGCGGCTGGAGGATTCCCGGCGTCGTTCCTGGTCTTCACCCAAGCGACGTTGGAAGGCGGGTTCGCCCTGGTGGCGGGCCTGACTGGGCTTCCCGAACAGCTCGCCGGCTCTGACCTGGTGATCACCGGCGAAGGATCCATGGACTCGCAGTCGCTGACCGGCAAGGCACCCATCGCTCTCGCGGATTCCGCCCAAGGGCATGGAATTCCGGTGATTGTGGTGGCGGGCCGGATCCTGGTGACACCGGAGGAACTGGCCGGCCACGGCGTGGTGGCCGCGGCGCAGTTGCTCGACGTCGCACAGCGTCGGGACGGCGTGCCGGATGTTGCCGACGCCGTGGCGAACGCAGCCAAGTACCTCGCGTGGGCCACGAGCCAGGTGCTGGAAGGGGTCTAGGCTCCCGTCCACCCAGGGACATGCCCAGCGGGGTTACTCGGCGTCGTCCGGGCAGATAATTAACCTACAAAGCATGGCTCTGACTTCTGCCATGCATCCACGATGCGACGACCCCGCCCGGGACGCCGTCACCGCCTGCCGGGCTGGCAGCCGGCCAGCACGGCACCATCGAATCGAGGAGCACACCATGTCCACCTTGAAAGAGCGGCTGCACGCAGACGTCGTCAGCCATATGAAGGATGGCAACCGCGTAGCCCTGAACGCCACGCGCAACGTCCTGAGCGAGATCGATACCCGTGAGAAGGCCGGACAGGCGCCGATCCACCTGGACGACGCCCAGATCACGGCCATGTTGCAGAAAGAGGCCGCACAATATCACGAGGTCGCCCGCCTCTACGAGGAGGCCGGAGAGTCCGAGCGGGCCGCCACGGAGATTGCGGATGCCGAGGTCATCGAGGCCTACCTGCCGGAACCACTGACCGCCGCCGAGGTCGAGTCCATCGTTGACGAGGTCATCGCCTCACTCAAGGCCGAAGGCGTGGAGCTGTCCCTGATGCACATGGGCTATGTCATGAAACCGGTCACCGAAAAGGTCGCCGGCCGCTTCGACGGCAAGGCGGTCAGCGATATTGTGCGTAGGCGCCTCTCATAGCTATCGGTGTTCGGCTAGAGAGCTGTGTTCGGCGGAGAGGGTTGCCCTCCCCGCCGAATGCATGAATTGCGCTGGGCGGCCCCTTACCGCTTCTTCCCACTCCTCTTTGCCGCGGCGTTCATCGCTGCTTTGGCCGCCGGCGGCAGTCCCGCCGTCTCCATCTCCGGCTCGGCAACCGTCCCGCGCCAACGGGCCAGGCCCTTCATGCCGTGGTAGACCGCCAGGGCAGCGGCCGAACCCAGCGCGATGCCCGTGAACTTCAGTTCGCCGATGGTCCACGTATAGTCCGCGATCCCGATAATCAGTGCGACGGCGGCTGTGGTCAGGTTGATCGGGTTGGAGAAGTTGACCTTGTTCTGCACCCAGATCTTCACGCCCAGGACGCCGATCATCCCGTAGAGCATGGTCGCGGCACCGCCCAGCACGCCGGGGGGGACGGTGGCAATGAGTTCGCCGAACTTGGGCGAGAAGCTCAAGAGGATGGCGAAGGCACCGGCAACCCAGTAGGCCGCCGTCGAATAGACCTTCGTCGCCGCCATGACGCCGATGTTCTCCGCGTAGGTGGTGGTGCCGGAGCCGCCGCCGAGGCCGGCGAGGACGGTCGCGACGCCGTCGGCCATCAACGCTCGCCCGGAGACGTCGTCGAGGTTGCGTCCCGTCATCGCGGCCACGGACTTCACGTGCCCTACGTTCTCGGCCACGAGCACCAGGACGACCGGCACGAACAAGCCCACGACGCCGAGGTGGAACTCCGGAGTTTGGAAGTGCGGCAGGCCGATCCACGACGCCGCGTCCATCTTGGAATAGTCCACTTCGCTGCGCGTCATGGCGGTGAGGTAGCCCACCACCACGCCCACCAGGATGCTCAGGCGGCCCAGAATGCCGCGGAAGAGGACGCTCACGAGGATGATCGTCACCAGCGTCACGAGGGCGGTGACGGGGGCCTTATCGAAGTTGGCTTTTGCGGCTGGCGCCAAGTTGAGGCCGATCAGGGCGACAATCGCGCCCGTGACAATAGGTGGCATGGTCCGGTTGATCCACTCAGCGCCGAACTTCTGCACCACCGCGCCGACGAGCGCCAGTACGACGCCGGCAAGCACCACTCCGCCGAGCGCGCCGGGAACGCCGAACTGCTGCTGGGACGCCAGGATGGGGGCAATGAAGGCAAAACTCGAACCGAGGTAGCTCGGTACGCGCCCCTTGGTGATGACCAGGAACAACAGGGTGCCGATGCCGGAAAAGAGCAGTGTGGTGGCCGGTGGCATGCCCGTGATGATGGGCACAAGGAAGGTGGCTCCGAACATCGCGACGACGTGCTGCATGCCGACGCCGATGGTCAGCGGCCATGCCAGCCGCTCCTCGGGTGCCACCACGTGTCCCGGCCGGATCGTCTTGCCGTTGCCGTGCAGCTTCCATTTGGTTCCGAGCATGCTCATCTGCGGGAGCCTTCCCTGAAAGTTGTGATTGTTCGGGTGCAACCTTACCGCCCGTACGGCCTGCCGATTCCGCTGTGTGGAACGTCACGTGGCTTCACGGGAAGAGGCGGAGGGAAGTTGAAGTTGCAACCATGGAAAGCATAAGCGCCCGGCCGTCGATGGCTGCGGGCACAGCGAAAGGTACGCGAATGACGATCGCCCACGAAGAAGCAGTGATTGACGCCGCAGCAGTCGACGCCATCTTTGCCGAAGCCCGCACTGCCAACTCCTTTGCCGGTGAGGTCTCGGACGAGCAAGCACAGGCCATCTACGAACTGACCAAGTTCGGCCCGACAGCGTTCAACTCCCAGCCGCTGCGCGTCACCTACGTCCGTTCGGACGAGGCCCGCGCCAAGCTCGTCGAGACCCTCTCTCCGGGCAACAAGGCAAAGACCGCCTCTGCTCCGCTGGTCGCCGTGCTCTCCTACGACACCGCCTGGCACGAGCAGTGGGACAAGTTCCTCCCGGTCTACTCTGCCCCGAAGGCCATGTACGACGCCAACCCCGAGTTCACCGCAACTACGGGCAACAACAACGCCCACCTGCAGGCCGGCTACTTCATCCTCGCCGTCCGCTCCCTCGGCTTCGCTGCCGGCCCCATGACCGGTGCCGACTTCGCTGCCATCGACGCCGAGTTCTTCCCCGCCGGTGACCAGAAGAGCTTCCTCGTGGTCAACATCGGCCAGCCGGGTCCGGACGCCTTTGGTGAAGCCAAGCCGAAGTTCGCGTACGAGGACGTCGTCCGCACCGTCTAACCCTCGCTCACCTTTAGGGCCTTTTCCGCCGACGCTCGCTCACTCTTGTGAGCGAGCGTTCGCGCTTAAGGCGGTATATCTGAGCGGGCGTTTGTCCTCGAGCGACGCTCGCTCACCTTTGGGATTGATCGTCGCCGGGGGAGGGCGTCGCGGTGGCAAAATTTCCTTATGCGGAACCTCATTCTCGTGGCGTTCGTCGAAGCCGTGGCTGACGGGCTCGTCTTCCCACGCAGTGACTGGCCGCTGCACATCACCCTGTTGAGGTTCGACGTCGAGCCCTCCGATGGTGTCGACGTCGCCGCGCGCCTGAGCGAGCTTGTGACGGCCCCCGCGATGGGCGCCCTCGGGGCTGAACTGACGGTGGGGCCCGACGCCGGATTCGGTCACCAAGGGTCCATCCCGGTCAGCCTGGTGGAACACCATCCCATTTTGCAGGGTCTGCATGAGGAACTGTTCGAAGCCATGGAGAGTGTCGGCGGGCGCGCGGCGACCCCGCGATACGTCATGGAGAACTACCGTCCGCACATTTCGCATCACGACGGCAAGCGCCCCAAGCCGGGTGACGCCGTCGTGCTCGATCAGATCGCACTGGTGGACATGGCGCCGGAAGGCAACCACACGATCCGGCGGATCCTGAAAGTGTGGCGCCTCCCGGCGGAGCCAAACTAGCGAGGTCTAGGAGATCACGCCGTCCACGAGCGCCTTGGCCTCTTCTTGGACCTGCTTGAGGTGGTCGGCTCCCTTGAAGGACTCGGCGTAGATCTTGTAGACGTCCTCGGTTCCCGACGGACGGGCCGCGAACCAGGCGTTCTCTGTGACAACCTTGAGGCCGCCGATCGAGGCGCCGTTGCCGGGAGCCTCGGTCAACTTGGCGGTGATGTCCTCGCCCGCCAGCGTGGTGGCTGTGACATCCGCGGCGGAGAGCTTGCCGAGCTTGGCCTTCTGCTCCCGCGTCGCAGCGGCGTCGATCCGGGCATAGACGGGCGCGCCGAACTGGTCCGTGAGGCCCTTGTAGAGCTGCGACGGCGACTTGCCGGTGACGGCCGTGATCTCCGATGCCAGGAGGGCCAACAGGATGCCGTCCTTGTCGGTGGTCCAGACGCTTCCGTCGCGCTTGTTGAAGGAGGCGCCCGCGGATTCTTCGCCGCCGAAGGCACCCTCGCCCGAGAGCAGGCCGGGGACGAACCACTTGAAGCCCACGGGAACTTCCACGAGCTTGCGGCCCAGCCCCGCGGCAACGCGATCGATGATGGAGGAGGAGACAAGGGTCTTGCCGACGACGGACTCCGGGTTCCAGCCTGTGCGGTTGCGGTATAGGTAGTCGATCGCGACGGCGAGGTAGTGGTTCGGGTTCATCAAGCCGCCGTCGGGCGTCACGATGCCGTGGCGGTCGGCGTCGGCGTCGTTTCCGGTGGCAACGTCGAAGGCGCCCGTTCCGGCCGAAGCACTGTCCGACATGCGCTTGATGAGTGAGGCCATGGCCGACGGCGAGGAGCAGTCCATGCGGATCTTCTCATCCCAGTCGAGGGTCATGAAAGCCCACTGCGGGTCCACGGTGGGGTTGACCACGGTCAGGTCGAGCTGGTGGCGTTCGCCGATTTCACCCCAGTAGTCCACGGATGCGCCGCCCATGGGGTCCGCGCCGATGCGTACGCCGGCGGTGCGGATCGCATCGAGGTCCAGGACGGAAGGGAGATCGTCCACGTAGCTGCTCAGGAAATCGAACTTGCCCGTGCCATCCGCTTTGAGGGCGTCGTTCAACGGAATCCGCTTGACGCCGCGCAGCCCGTTTTCCAGGAGCTCGTTGGCGCGGTTGGCGATCCAGCCGGTGGCGTCGGTGTCTGCAGGGCCGCCGTGCGGTGGGTTGTACTTGAAACCGCCGTCGGCCGGAGGGTTGTGGCTCGGGGTGACCACGATGCCGTCTGCCTGGGGCTGCCCGGGGCCGGCTTCGTTGTTGTATTTCAGGATCGCGTGGCTCAGGGCGGGGGTGGGCGTGTAGCCGTGGCGCGCGTCGATCAGTACGTTGACACCGTTGGCGGCGAGGACCTCAAGGGCGGAATTCTGCGCCGGTTCGCTGAGCCCGTGGGTGTCCTTGGCCAGGAAGAGTGGGCCGGTGATGCCTTGCCCGGCGCGGTATTCCACGATCGCCTGGGTGATGGCGAGGATATGCCCTTCATTGAATGAGGCCTTGAGGCTCGACCCCCGATGCCCGGAGGTGCCGAAGGCAACGCGTTGTGCGGGATCACTAAGATCCGGCGTCACGTCGTAGTACGCGTCAAGAAGAGCGGTGATGTCTACAAGGTCCTGGGGAAGGGCAACAGTGCCCGCACGGCTAGCCATTGACCCAGCATGCCAGACCGCCCGGTGCGCTAGAAGAGAAAACCGACTATTGCGGGGCCTGTGACTTCGTATTTCCGCATGATCGACGAAGATTCACTGCCCGTTTACCCGAGTGCGGCATGGCGTTGCGGAGCCGGGGCTCTGCGAGCTTATGTGCGCCTTCGCTCGGCGGTAGGCTGGGCACAAAGACTCGCAAGGGGGATATTCCATGACCGACCAGCCAGCTAAACCCGAGAACGCTCCCGAGGGTGACGAACCGCCCAAGGGCTACGAGCCACCGTCGTACATTCCGCCTGCACCGCAAGCCGGTGAGATCCCGTACGGCGAGCAGCCGTTTGCCTCGCCGGCCCCTTCCGGCCCCTACGGCCAGCCGCAGCCGCAACAGCCCCAGGGTGGTCCGGCTCAGTACGTCCAGCCGCCCTATGGCCAGCAGCCGGCCAGCCCTTACGGCCAGCCCGCTTCGCCGTATGGTCAACAACCTCCCCAAGGGCCGCCTGGCTACGGGCAGCCGGCCAGTCCCTATGGCCAGCCCGCCTACTACGGCATGCCGGTCGAGCCGAAGGGCCTGAGCATTGCGAGCATGTGCTGCGGGATCGCGGTCTTCGTGGGCCTTGGCTTCTTCGTCCTGCCCCAGATTGCCGCGGTGATCCTCGGCCACATGGCCCTCAGGAAGGAACCGGCCGGCAAGGGCATGGCCATCGCGGGCCTTGTACTGGGATACCTGGGCATTGTTGCCGTGACGATCTTCTGGGTCTTTGTCGCGATTTTTGCCGCTACGGCTTCGCGTTACAACTACAACTACTAGTTACAACGACGGCGGGCGGTGCGCCTGGCGGGAAACCCCCCCCCCCCCCCCCCCCGTCGCGGTCCAGCTCGGTTACGTGACTAGCGCACGCCGCCCATCAATTTCTTGATGGCGGGCGAGCCGGCCGCCAAGGCTGCAGCGATCACAACCGCCGTGCCGCCGACGCCCAGGAAGTACGGCAATTCGTTGTCAGGGTTGTACAGGCCGGCCAGGATGCCCGCCAACGCGGTGCCGAGAGACACCGAGAGGAAGAACAGGGCCACCATCTGGGTGTGGAAGGCCTTGGGGGCCAGCTTGGTGCTCACGGACAAGCCGATGGGGGACAGGAACAGTTCCGCCAAGGTGAAGAGGAACAGGATTCCCACGAGCGCAAGCAGCGGGGTTTTTCCTGCGCCGGACAAGGGGATGAAGGCCAGGAATGCCAGTCCCATGACGAAGAGTCCGGCAGCGAACTTGATGGGGGATCCCGGCTGCTTCGGACCAAGTTTTGTCCAGAGGGCAGCCATGACGCCTGCGAAGACGATGATGAATACAGGGTTGATGGACTGTACCCAGGCCGCCGGCATTTCCCATCCGAAGAGGTTGCGGTCCAGTTTTTCCTCCGAGTACACGGCAATGAACGTGAACTGCTGCTGGAAGAGTGCCCAGAACGCTGCAGACGCGATGTACAGCGGAATGAATGCGACAACACGCTTGCGCTCAAACGGCGTGACCTTCTTGCTTCTGAAGATCAGCGTGAAATAGATGACCGAGGCGACAATGGCGGCGTATGCCATGCTCTTGGCCAGGTTGCCGGGATTCACCACGCCGGTTATCAGCAGCACGGCGATCACGACGGCGATGCTGAGGAAGATGAGCCCGTAACGGCTCCGCTGTGCTGACGGAAGGGCGTTTGGAACGCGGTGTGCTTCTTCCGGGAGCTTGTTGCGGCCCAGTGCGTAGATGACCAGGCCGATCGCCATGCCGATTGCGGCTGCGCCGAAGCCCCAGTGGAAGCCGTTGCTTTCCTGCAGCCAGCCGGTCACGAGCGGTCCGATGAGGGCGCCGAGGTTGATGCCCATGTAGAAGATGGAGAAGCCGGCGTCACGGCGTTCGTCCTTCTCCCCATAGAGGGTGCCGACCAGCGCTGTTGCGTTCGCCTTGAGGCCGCCGGATCCGATACCCACCAGCACGAGGCCCGCCACCAGGCCCGGGATCCCGGGCAGGAGGGCAAGTGCGATGTGGCCGGTCATGATCATGATGGCGGAACCGAAAAGTACCCGTTCGGAGCCGAAAAGCCGGTCCGCCAACCAGGCGCCCAGGATCGTCGAGAGGTACACGCCTCCGCCATACGCGCCAACCAGTCCGGCGGCGAGCGATTTGTCGATCGAGAGTCCGCCATGGTCCGCGGTGAAGTACATGTAGTAAAGCAGGATGCCCTGCATGCCGTAGAAGGAGAATCGTTCCCACATTTCTACGGAGAAGAGGCTGGCCAGCATCTTTGGGTGGCCGAAAAATGACGTATCGCCCGCGTTTTTGGCGGGCGTCCGCGTGTCTAGAGTTGTGCTCATCTGATCCATGGTGACATTGACTGAGCGCATTTGTCACATCATTTAGATGCCTAGAGCAACTATTTGCCGGGGTGGGGCGCCACTTTTTGCTGCCTCTCAAGCTGCCTCGCGAGCCGCAGGAGCAGCAGCTCGGATCCCGGTTTTCCGATGAGTTGGATGCCCATCGGAAGCCCCGTTCCAGGCGTCGGGCCGGTCCAATGAACGGGTACGGTGATCGCCGGCAGGCCGCACACGTTCACCATGGAGGACCAGGGCGCAAACTCGCATTGCTTGCGGTAGTCGTCGTCCGCGTCGCCTGGCCAGTCGGGGGCCGGCCATTGCTCGCCTCCGGGCATTGTGCCGGTGAACCAGCCCACGGGCCGTGGCGTCTGTGCCAGCGACGGCGTCAGGACGAGGTCCCACTGCCCGTACTGGGCGATGGTGTCGTGGGTGAACTGCCGCAGGAAGCCGATGGCCTCGTTGACCTTCGCTGCGCTCCGCTGTTGCGCCCTTCGCCGGAAGGTCCGGGTCAGCGGGGTCAGCAGGGCTTCGCGCTGCGGCAGGATCCGGGCGCTCCCAACGCCGGCAGTCCAGGCGGTGGTGAACGCTTCCGGATAGCGATTGTCATAACGGACCTCGGCATCCAGCACTGAATGGCCCGCGTCCGTCAGCAGTGCGATGCCTTTGGCGAAGGCATCAAGGGCTTCCCGCTCCGGGGTGAACGGGAAAGTGGTGGACCACGGGCTGTCCAGGCTCGCGCCGATGCGCAATGCGCCGGGAGCCTCCTCGAGGCCCGCAAGGTAGCCCCCTTCCGGACGGATTCCGGGTGGCACCAGGGCATCCATCATGAGAGCGGCATCCTCCGCGGAGCGAGCCAAGGGACCGGCCACCACCAGGCGTGCCGCGTCCCCGACGCTCTCGCCGGCCGGCACCAAGCCGCGGCCCGGCTTCAACCCCAGGAGTCCACATGCCGCAGCGGGAATACGTATGGAGCCGCCGCCGTCGCTCCCGGGCGCGAAGGGAACCAAGCCCGCCGCAACCGCGGCAGCACTGCCTCCGGAAGAGCCGCCGGAGCTGCGGCTCAGTGCATATGGATTGCGCGACGGCGGTGCGATGCGGTTTTCGCTGTAGGCCGTAAGTCCGAATTCCGGAACCTGAGTCTTGCCCAGCGAGATGGCACCCGCGCCTTTGAGCGTTGCGGCAAGGGCTCCGTCCTCCGGGGCGGGCTTCCGGTCCAGGGCACCGCTGCCATGGGTGGTCACTACTCCGGCAACATCCGTGAGGTCTTTGAAAGCCAGCGGCACGCCGTGCAGGAGGGGAAGCCCGGGGCCACCGCTGCGTCGGCGGACGTAGGCTGCGTCCGCGGCCCCGGCGTCGAGCATGGCCTGGTCCGCCGTCACCGTGACGAAGGCGCCCAGCGTATGGTTCAGCTGTCCAATCCTCGCGAGGAAGTGCTCCGCCACCTCGGTTGCCGAGAGCTCGCCGGCGGCCAAGGCTTGGCGCAACCCGGCCGCGCCGAGCTCGTGGATGTCAGCCAAGGAAGCGGGCCTCCAAGCGCTCTTCCACGGCAACGCTGTCGGCCGGATCGCTGGAAGTCGCGGTGACGCGATATGCAGCCTTGCCCCTGACCTCGGCAACCACGTCCACAAGTTCCGTGCCCCTGTAAACGAGCCCGACGCCGTCGTCGGTGCAGTGCGTTTCGCCCAGCACGCCCTCCGCCACCAACTGGTGGACCAGGGGGCGGCGGCCCGGCTCGGAGTCATAATGGACGCCGTTGGCGTAGGGGAGGAAGTCCAGTCCGTTGGTCACAGCGCGCAATTCAGGGCCGTACGAATCCGTAGTGCCGCCCTGGAACCAACAAATCGAGCCCGCGGACACCCCTGCCAGCACCACACCGTGTTCCCAGACGCGCCTCAAGATGCTGTCCAGTCCGTGGGCGCGCCATACGGCCAGAAGATTGACCACGGAACCACCGTTGACCCACACCACGTCCTGTTCCAAAAGGTAGGCCTCGGGATCGCCGTAGTTGGGCATCGTGAAAAGGTTCAGGTGGCTGAAATCGAAGCCCGAAACCCGGGCGGCCTGGTCCAATTCCGCGGCGAACCAACGCTGGTCTCCGGAGGCCGTCCCAATATGCGCCACTCGCGGCGCGCGTCCGCTGACCCCGGAGAGTTCGACGGCGTGGTGAACCAGGAGGTCGAACTCCATCCTGGTGCGATGCCCGGACTTATAGCCACCGGAGGTTGCCAGGATGGTGGGCCCGTCGGCAGCCATGGCGCCTCCTTTTGCCTTGAGCGGTCTCGGTCCCTGCAACGGTAGGCTGGATTGGAGATCTGAATCAACTGGAAGGGACCCACGTGAGCGATTTCGAGACCGTGCCTGTCGGCCATGTTCCGGCCGACGCGATAATCCTGGATGTCCGGGAGGATTACGAATGGGTAGCGGGCCACGCCGAGGGTGCGCTGCATATTCCGCTTGACCAGATCCCGGCGCGCCTTGACGAGCTTGATCCTGACGATGACTTGTATGTCATCTGCCGTACGGGCGGACGGTCCTACCGGGCGGTCCAGTGGCTGGTGGGGCAGGGTTACACCGCCACCAATATAGCCGGAGGCATGGACATGTGGTTCGAGACCGGCCGCCCGATGGTATCTGAGAACGGCCTCAAGCCGGTCGTCCTGTAGCCCCAACGCATAACACCTAAGGAATATATACATGTCGGGATCCGTGCTCACCTACACGTTCCTCGGTCCTGAAGGCACCTTTACCGAGGCTGCCCTCTTGCAGGTCCCCGGAGCGGCCGATGCCAACAGGGTCCCTTGCACCAATGTGAACACGGCTTTGGAGAGGGTTCGCCAAGGCGAGGCGGATGCGGCCATGGTGCCGATCGAGAACTCGGTGGAAGGTGGAGTGACCGCCACCCTAGATGCTATTGCCACCGGAACCGAGCTGCGGATCATCCGCGAAGCCCTCGTTCCCATCACGTTCGTGCTGGTTGCCCGGCCCGGCGTGAAGATCTCGGACATCCGCCGGGTCTCCACCCATGGCCATGCCTGGGCCCAGTGCCGGCTGTGGGTCGACGAAAATATCCCAAATGCGGAATATGTGCCGGGATCCTCTACGGCAGCGGCCGCCGTCGGGCTTCTCGAGGGTGATGTGCACTATGACGCCGCCATCTGCGCACCCCTTGTCGCGGCCGAGCGGCCGGGACTGAATATCCTTGCGGAGAACATTGGAGACAACCCCGGCGCGGTTACGCGCTTCGTCCTGGTCAGCCGTCCCGGCGCACTGACTGAGCGCACGGGTGCCGACAAGACCACCGTCGTCGTGCCCCTGCCCGAAGACCGCCCGGGCGCCCTGATGGAAATCCTGGACCAGTTTGCCACCCGCGGAGTCAACCTCAGCCGTATCGAGTCCCGGCCCACAGGCCAGTATCTGGGTCACTATTTCTTCAGTATCGACGCCGACGGCCACGCGTCGGACGCCCGGGTAGCCGACGCCTTGGCAGGCCTGCACCGGATCAGCCCGGCCACCCGCTTCCTGGGGTCTTATGCGCGGGCGGACGAGCAGAAAGCCTTCGTGGCTCCGCATACCTCCGACGCCGCGTTCGCATCCGCGCATGCCTGGGTCCGGGCCATTTTGGGTGGGGAACCGGGCGCTTGACCGGCCCGAATCCGCTTCGCAAAGCGTTGGATAATTGACTCTTCAACCCCTATCGCGTGGATAAAACTGTGCGTATGCTTGCTTGATCCACAATTGATGGACGCATGCCCCTAACGGAGGGAGCGGGCCATGTCAGGAAATAGCAATGACACCAGCGGCCAGGGAATGATCGTCAATCCCAAGCCCAAGGCGGACAACCAGGACTGGGACGGCGACGACGCCGACCGGGCCGATCGGCTGCGCTTTGAGGAAGAACAGGCGATGATTCGCGAGCAATCGGAAGCGCGCGCAGCCGCCAAAGCCTTGGCAGAACACAAAGCAACGGAAGCGGCGAAGAACGCCAAATAGCGCGTTGCGCCGTCGCGCGCGCACCGGTAGTTGCACGAGTACCGGTTATTGGACGCGCACGAGGAGAGAACGCGGCTCCACCTTGACGGTGACCTTCGTGGCCTCGCCCGAGGGATCACCGTCAAGTTGCGTGGCCATCGGTTCGCTGCTGCTGATGACCACTTTGCCCGAACGGTAGTAATTCATGACCGGCAGGTTCCGGTTGTGCTTGAACAGGATCTTGGCGTACACCGCGAGCCAGCCGATGGCACTACGGGGGCTCATGACCACAACGTCCAGCACGCCGTCGTCGATCATCGCACCGGGGATGAAGTCGATGCCGCCCGGAATCAGGCCGCAGTTGGCGAACAAGACGCTTCGGATTTTCCGGGATTGCTCGGGCTCGTCGTCCATGGCAATGGTGACCTTTTTGCGCCGGCCGGGCAGGTGGCGGACGCCCGCCTCGGTGTAGGCCAGCCAGCCGACTGCCTTCTTGAGCCCGTCGTTGGTATCGCCCACAACCTCGGCATCGAGTCCCATGCCGGCGATCACCAGGAATGCATGCTCGGAAGAGGCGCCTGTCAGCTCGTTGTGGATCGCCATTCGGGCGGTGTCGATGTAGCGCTGGTGGCCGAAGAGCGCTGTGTGGACGCTGCCCCGCAGATCGTTGACATCCAGGTTCACGTTGCGTGCCAGCAGGTTTCCGGTTCCCAGGGGAATCAAGCCCATCGCGACGTTGGTGTGCGCGAGGGCCTCAGCCACGACGCGCACGGTGCCGTCGCCGCCGCCGACGAGTATGACGTCGGGCTTATACGCGAGTGCCGCCTTGGTTTGCGAATGGCCGGGATCGTCTGCGGTGGTTTCGAAGAAACGGGGTTCGTCCCAGCCCGCAAGATGGCAGGCTTCCCGGATGATCCTCCGCGCGTCCTCGGCTTTCGCCTTGACCGGGTTAAGGACCACGGCCACCCTTTGCAGGCCGGCTTCCGGCTTGTGTGCGTCTTCATGCACAGCGCTGCGGGTATGCCTGGCCCTGAGCCGGCGCACGCCCCACCAACTGGAGACGGCGAAGACCACGCCCCCAGCCAGAATCACGTACAGGATCCAGTTGCTCATGGTGCTTCAACCCTATCCCGCTGCAGGCGCGGCGGTGCACGGCGGAAGGGGGTGCCGGCCGCCGTCGGGCATTGGCCGCGGAGCTGCGCGCTCATTCGATACTCTTGTCTGGTGATCGACGTAAAAGACCTCAGCGAAAACCCGGACAAGTTCCGTGCCAGCCAGCGCGCCCGCGGCGCCGACGAGTCCGTGGTGGACGCGATCATTTCCGCCGATTCGGACCGCCGCGCGGCCCTGATCCGCTACGAAAACCTCCGTGCGGAGCAGAACGCCTTCGGCAAGAAGGTGGCACAGGCCAAGGGCGAGGAAAAACAGGCGCTGCTGGCCGAGGTCAAGGAACTGGCCAATTCGGTCAAGGCTGCCTCCGCCGAAGCCGACGCAGCCCAGGCCAAGCAGGAAGAGCTGCTGCGGGTCATTCCCAACTTGATTGCGGACGGCGTGCCTGAGGGCGGCGAGGACGACTTCGTCGTGGTCAAGACGGTCGGCACCCCGCGCGAATTTCCGGACTTCGAGCCGAAGGACCACCTGGAAATCGGCGAACTGATCGGCGCGATCGACATGGAACGTGGCGCCAAGGTCTCCGGCGCGCGCTTCTACTTCCTCCGCGGCGTCGGCGCCCGCTTGGAGATGGCCTTGCTGCAGATGGCCATGGACCAAGCCATCGAGGCCGGCTTCGTCCCGATGATCACCCCCACTTTGGTGCGTCCGGAGACCATGCAGGGCACCGGGTTCGATGTAAAGCACGACGCCGAGATCTACCGTCTCGCCGAAGACGACCTTTACCTCGTGGGAACCTCGGAAGTGGCCCTCGCGGGTTACCACGCGGACGAGATCCTGGACCTGTCGGCCGGGCCTATCCGCTACGCGGGGCAGAGTTCCTGCTACCGCCGCGAAGCGGGTTCGCACGGCAAGGACACCCGCGGCATCATCCGCGTCCACCAGTTCAACAAAGTGGAGATGTTCATCTACACCACGGTTGAAGAGGCCGCCGCCGAGCACGAGCGGCTCCTGGCTTGGGAAGAGGAAATGCTGGCCAAGGTTGAGCTCCCGTACCGCGTGATCGACACCGCGGCGGGCGATCTCGGCATGTCCGCGGCCCGGAAGTTCGACTGCGAAGCCTGGGTTCCCACGCAGAACGCGTACCGCGAGCTCACGTCGACGTCCAACTGCACCACCTTCCAGGCCCGCCGCCTGAACATCCGTGAGCGCGCGGTCAACGAGGACGGCGTAGTGAAGGGCACGCGCGCCGTGGCCACCCTGAACGGCACGCTGGCCACGACCCGCTGGATCGTGGCCATCCTGGAGCACCACCAGAACCCGGATGGCTCGGTCAACGTCCCCAAGGCCCTCCAGAAGTACATCGGAGGCCTTGAGGTCCTGCCCGTTCTGTAGCTCAGTGGGCGGGGTGGAGCGGTCCTCCACAACCGGGGGCACTGGACGGGATCGTGGCTGATGCCACCAAACACAGAGCACTCCGCATCGCGAGCTTGGCCCACACGAAGGCCGAATCAGTGGGGGAGTCGTACAGCCGGGCCGTCTTCGGCAGAAGCTCCTGCGCGCCGGACTACGGCCTCGCGGCAAGGCCTCAAGTTAATATTCACACTGTGGACAACGTGGGAGTATTCACCGCGTGTTAATCCCTTGCTGTGGCCTGCGTCCTAGCTGGCGTGGGTGGGGTCTGCTTCACTGGAGGCATGACTATTTTGACTGGTACCTCAGTCGCTGGCATCGATGACCAGCGGAATGTGAATCACAAACTCATGGTGGCGTTGGACGTCGACGGAACCCTCGTGGATCACGATGGGCACATGTCACCTGGTGTCCGCGACGCCGCAAGGGCGGTTGTAGCCCACGGCCACGACGTCCTGATCGCCACGGGCCGTTCGTTGAACGCCACGTTGCCCATTATTGAGCAGATAGGGCTGGAACGGGGATATGCCGTGTGCTGCAACGGTGGTGTCACATTGCGGCTCGACCCCCAGCTGGACGCAGGCTACGAGATCATTCACAAGGCCACGTTCGATCCCGCCCCGGCGTTGATGGCTCTTCGCGAGCAGCTTCCGTCCGCCAAATACGCGCTTGAGGACGAGGACGGGAACTTCCTCTCCACGGAGCGGTTCCAGGACGCCAGCTTCGGCGTTGAGGCCATCGGCGTCGATTTCCAGACCATGCTCGATGCCACTGCGGTGCGTGTCGTGGTGTTCAGCAGCGAAAACACGGCCGAAGAATTTTCCACAGCCATTCGCAAGATCGGGCTGTCCGGGGTCACCTATTCGGTGGGCTGGACGGCCTGGCTGGATATCGCCGCCGCCGGGGTCACCAAGGCCAGCGCTTTGGAGCAGTTGCGCCGGCGGCTTGGCACGCACCCGCGCCACACGGTGGCAGTGGGGGACGGCCGCAATGATATCGAAATGCTCAGCTGGGCCGGGCGCGGTGTCGCCATGGGCCAGGCGCCTGAGGAAGTCATCGCCGTCGCGGACGAGGTCACCGCTTCGGTGTACGACGACGGTGCGGCCCTCATCCTGCGTCGCCTGCTGTAATAGCCCTGCTCAACTGAACCTGCGCAACTGAAGTGGCCCCGCGCTGCGGGGCTACGCCAGTTCACCCCATCGCTAGCTCAGGCGTCGTCGGAGACCACAGTGATGATCCGGCGGAGGCTCATGGCGACCGATGCGGTGGCGTTCACGGACTCCTGGCCGGCGGCTGCTTCCGTAACGGTGTCACTTAGTGCTGCCACACTGTCCCGGGCTTCGTCCAGGGCATCCCGGAAGTCTCCGGAATCTCCGTGCCTCCATTGCCGGATCGCTGTTGCTACGTCGTCGAGCGCCTCAGCCAGGTTTGGCGGGACACCCTCCGGAATGACCGTTCCCGCGTCCTCTTCCCAGATGACGCTTGCCAGGACGTCCGTGATGTCCTGTACGTGAAAGGTCAGCCGTTCCAGCGTTCGCAAACCGGCCAGGTCGGCGGGCAGCCGGCGGGCTCGACGGCGGGACCGCGGGTTCGCTTTTGCGCTCAACTTCGCCGCTTGGACAGCTGCCCGCACGTCGGTCGCGGTACGTGCGAGCTCGCCGCTGCGGCTCGCCCATTCCTCATGGTCCGGTGGCCAGGATTCCGTCATGGCGCTGGCCATGTCCTTGAGTTGCTTGGACAATGCCCGTTGGTGTCCGTCGATGGCGGGATCGATGCCTTCAAGATGAAGGGGAGGGAAGACCAGCCAGTTCACCGCGAATCCGACGGCCACGCCCATAGCCATTTGCAGGACGTACGCGAAAGAGAATCCCTGCGCATTCGAATAACCCAGGACCAGCACGAACAGCGCCGCCATGGGAACCCATTCGGAGGCGCTTCCAAGCCTTGGCAGGCCGCCGATAACCACGCCCAGGCCGACGACGACGGCCACCGCCAGCGCGTTTGGGGTGGTGACCGTGGTCACGGCGAAGGCCATGGCAATGCCCAATCCGAGTCCCAGCAGGCTTTGCAGCCCATGCTTGGCGGAAGCCGCAACAGTGGGGTGCATGCTGACCAGGACGCCCAAGGGAGCGTAATAGGGATAGGCGGCGGCTGTCCCAGGCATGAGCGGCGCGAGGTACCAAGCCACCCCCGCCGCGACGGCCGTCTTTGCGGCAAACAGGAGTCGGTGGCCTGTGACGGCCTGCCTGAGAGCGGGAAGAAGCCGCCCAAGCTTTGGCTTGGAGATCATGGACTCAAGGTAGGCCGGGAAGAACGGACGTGTCGAGGACAATATGGATGAACGCGGGCTGACGCAATCAGTAAACGTCGAGGATCAACTGCAGCAAGCGCGCCGCGGCCGGCCGGGCGGCGTGCTCCTCCACCCATTGGGCGCGTGCCAGGGCCTTGCTCACGGCTTGGGTGCTGATCCCCAGTTCCTGGGCCACGGCCTTCTGCTGCCCACGCACGCCGGGCGTCAGCAGGTCCAGGACGCGCCACTCGGCAACGCTCCGATGCTGCACAATGTGCCCCAGGAGCCGCAGCACGGCCTCCGATTCGGCAGCGAGGGCAGCGATCGGTCCCTCGACTGCCACAGGGACCCGCTCTTTGCCGTTCCGCAAGCGGTCCACGGCGCGGCGTGCGTAGACCAGGCCGTGTCCGGAGGCGTCTTTGATTTGCTGCGGCAGGGGTTCGTTGACCGGTCCCACGCCGATTCCCACGTACCACTGTCCGCTCCTCAAGGCGATGAGCGCTGAATCCACGGCCTGATGGGGGAGTTCCACGATGCCCTGGACTTCGTCCTCCACCGAGCGGTCAAAGTCCAAGCACGCCGGGACGTGGCGCAGGTCTTTGAGCAGCTGCGGTACGAGGTCTCCGTCGCCGCGGCTGTCGCGTTGGTTGATGGTCAGGGTGAACATTGTGGATCAAACATTACCGGCAGGTAGCTGACTTTCAAGCGGTTAATCCAGAGCCAACTTCTCGTTACGACGGCGGGTGCCCGGCGATTGTGGGCCGATCCGTTCCGTGTCGGGTCCCCACCCATTAACGACGGCGGCGGCGCGGTCGGCCCAGCCTTCAGCCTTGACCCACTTACCCGGCTCAAGGTCCTTGTAACGGGTGAAGAAGTGCTCGATTTCCTTGATCAGGAATTCGCTGACATCGGAGATTTCCTGGATGTGGTCGAAGCGCGGGTCGGCCGGAACGCAGAGGACCTTTGCGTCTCCGCCGCCGTCGTCGGTCATGTTGAAAACGCCGATGGGGCGGGATTCAACGATGACGCCGGGGTAAAGGTCGAAGTCCTGCAGGAGGACCAGTGCGTCCAGCGGGTCGCCGTCCTCGCCAAGGGTGTTCTCGAAGAACCCGTAGTGCGTGGGGTACTGCATGGAGGTGAACAGGACGCGGTCCAGGCGGACGCGGCCGGTCTCGTGGTCAACTTCGTACTTGACGCGCGACCCCTTGGGGATCTCGATCGTGACGTCGTGCTTCATGGAATGCTCCTTGACGGTATTGGCATGGGCGCGGCAACAGAGCAGCCGACGCCGCCGACTACTATTGAGGATATAGCGAGAGGCCCAAGTTTCTTGAAACGGTGGGGACATTCAAGACTTTGAGGACTAAAGCTGCATGAAGGGCGTTAACGAGGCGGGGGCTGACAACCACTCTCCGGAACAGCAGGAAAATCCCGTTCTCAGGCCCCGGAAGCCCAGACCCGGGACGCCCGCGAGGCCGGAACCGAAGGGTGTCGCCGGCTTTCTGCCACTGGTTTTGTTGGCCGCGGTCATCGCGGCCTTGGCCGTGCCGATGGGCCTCGGAGTCGCACCCGGCTTCTTCGGGGTAGCCGCTGCGCCCGCGCCCCAGGTGCCGGCCTGGCAACAGGTCCCCAAGCAACTGAGCCGCACCCAGATCGTTGCGCCCTTGGACGCTTCCGCCCCGGTCCCGCTGCCGGCCGATGTCACCAGCCAGCTCAACGCCCTCCTGACGCCCGACGGCGGGGGAGACTTCACCGGCGTCGTTGAGGATGCGTTGACCGGACTTCCGCTTTACGATCGCGACGGCGCCAAGAACCGGGTGCCGGCGTCCAACATGAAGCTGCTGACGGCGGTCGCGGCGCTGCGGGCGATCGGCCCGGAGACCCGCTTCAACACGCGGGTCCTGACGGGACCTTCGCCGTCGACGATCATCTTGAGCGCCGGGGGTGACGTCCTGCTCGGCGACGGCCCGTCCCAGCCAAGCGAAGTGCTTGGCCATGCCGGCCTGGAGACCCTCGCGGCGGATGCGGCGAAAGCGCTTCAGGATCGCGGTGTGAAGGGTCCGGTCACAGTCCAGTTGGACGATGGACTGTTCACCGGTCCGGCTTTGAATCCGGCGTGGAGCCTCGACGACGTCGCTGCCGGTGAAACCGCGCCGATCTTTCCGCTCGCCCTGAACTCGGCCCGGACAAGCCCGGGGGCAACCACCGGTCCGCGTCCGCAGGACGCCGCGCTCACCGCCGCCCAGGCTTTCGCCGGGAAACTCCAAGCCGCGGGCGCCGCTGCCGGATTCACGGTGGTCCCCGGTGTGGAACGCGCCGCCGCTCCGGCAGGGAAGCAGGACGTCCTTGCCAGCGTGGCTTCTGCGACCGTCCGCGAGCAGGTGGACTTGATGCTGGAAACCTCGGACAACTACCTCGCCGAGGTATTCGGCCGGATGGCCGCGCTGTCCGCTGGAAAGCCGCGATCCAACGACGGCGCGACGGCGGCCGTGAGCGCCCAGGTGGCGGAACTGGGGATCGCGACGGACTCCATGCACTTGGCGGACGTGTCCGGCCTTGCCTTGGGCAACCAGGTGTCCGCGCGGCAGTTCGCGGATGTGGTGCGGGCGATTACCTCCGGACCGGACACTCGCCTCCGTGCCGCCCTCGCCGGGTTCCCCGTTGCCGGGCTGACCGGGACGCTCGGCGACCGCTACGCAGACGCCACCACCTCCCAAGGGGCTGGATTGGTGCGGGCCAAGACCGGCACCTTGAATTCGGTGATCGCTCTGAGCGGCTATGTGGTGGACGCGAACGGCCGCCTCCTGGTCTTTTCCTTTATCGGCAACGGGCTGACGCCGGGCGCGGCGGGGAACAAAGTGGCGCTGGACAGGTCCGCGACGGCCCTCGCGTCATGCGGTTGCCGCGCCGGCTGACCTTTGCCGCTGCCTGGCGTTCGCCGCTGAGCGAACTTAAGGGTGCAGATTCAGACTGTTGTGTTCTGATGGTTCGTATGGAGTCTCAGCAGCAAGCCCAGTCCCTCATCAACTGGGAGCTGGCCGCCTCCACGGCCGCCCGGCTCGCTCCCCCCGGTCCCGTACTGAGTCCGGCCCAGATCGGCAAAGCCGTGGACAGCCTGCGCTTCAGTGCGGACATTTCGGTACCGCATGTGCATGACATCACCGGTTTGGAAGCCGCGCGCGATCTCCGCGATTCCCATGTGCTCGTGGTTGACCGGGCGTCGTGGGCGAAGGCCAATACCCAGAGTTTTGCGGTGATGCTCCAGCCGGCCCTTAAACAAATGCTGGATTCCCGGCGGGGTCCGGCGATGACACCGGCAGCGGCGGCCGCGAGCGGCGCCATCACCGGCAGCCAGCTCGGGGCTGTGCTTGCCTTCTTGTCGAGCAAAGTCCTGGGCCAATACGATCCCTTCGCCGCGCTCGCCCCGGACTCGAAAGCACCGCCTGCGGGCCGGCTCCTGCTGGTGGCTCCGAACATCATCTCCGTGGAGCGCGAGCTCAACGTCGATCCAGACGATTTCCGGCTCTGGGTCTGCCTTCACGAGCAGACCCACCGGGTGCAGTTCGCCGCGGCTCCCTGGCTCCGGACCCACATGCTCGAGGAAATCGAGCGCCTCAGCGCCAATCTCATCGGCAATGTGGACTCCATCATGGATCGCGCTACTGCCGCCGCGCGCTCCCTGCGCGATCGCTCCACCGGCGCCACACCCGGCCGCGGGGCCATCTTGGACCTGCTCCAGAACCCTGAGGAAAAGGCCTCGCTCTCGCATCTCACAGCTGTCATGAGCTTGCTTGAAGGCCACGCCAACGTGGTGATGGACGCCGTCGATTCCACCCTTGTCCCTTCAGTGAAGACCATCAGGCAGCGCTTCAACGCACGGGGCAAGGACCGGGGCGTGATCGAGAAGTTCATCCGCAACATCCTCGGCCTGGATGCCAAGATGCGCCAGTACAGCGACGGAGCCAAGTTTGTCCGCGAAGTGGTTGCGGTGGCGGGCATGGAGGGCCTCAACCGGGTCTGGGAATCGGCCGACAAACTGCCTACGGAGACCGAGATCCACGACTCCAAGCTGTGGCTTGAGCGGATGGGGCTGTGACCGCAGGCACCACATCGGGCCAGGGCGGAAGCAGTAGAAACCCGCCAAGCACTGAAAGCGCTCCAAGCAGTGGACGACGGCGTCCCGGGCGTTTGGCGCCGGTCGTCGGCAAAGCACGGAATATGTTGCAGGACGCGCTGGCCTCCGCGGGCTACCCCGAGCGAATCCTGGTGGCTTGCAGCGGGGGGCCGGATTCCTTGGCGCTTGCCTCAGTGGCAGCCTATTTTGCCCGGCGTGGCCACGTTCACGGCCGCCCCGTGAGCGTAGCCGCCGTCGTGGTTGACCATCAACTGCAGGAAGGCTCGGCTGAGGTCGCGGCACGGACCGTGGCGATCCTTGAAGGGCTGGGACTCTCGCCCGTCCAGCTGCGGACCGTGGAAGTGGCAGCTACCGGGTTCGGTCCCGAGGCGGCAGCCCGGGACGCCCGGCACGCGGCCCTCGAAGCGGCCGCCACCGAACTTGATTGCGGAGCAATCCTGCTCGGGCACACGCTGGACGACCAGGCCGAACAGGTGCTGCTGGGCCTGGCCCGGGGCTCGGGAACGCGTTCCCTCGCCGGGATGCGGCCCGCCCGCGGCAAGCTCCTTCGTCCCTTCCTCGGGCTTCGCCGCGCCGAAACGCTCGAAATCTGCGAGGTCGAGGAACTCGAAACCTGGCACGATCCCAGTAACGCTGACCCCGCCTTCGCCCGCTCGCGGACCAGGGTTGAGGTGATGCCCTTGCTTGAGGACAAGCTGGGGCCCGGGGTGGCCGAATCACTCGCCCGCACCGCAGCGATCCTGCAACAGGATGCCGACTTCCTGGAGCACCTTGCCGCTGAGAGCTATGCGGGCCTCGTGAACCGGAGCGACGACGGGGTCTGGCTCCCGGAAGACCGCTTGAGGGAATTGTCCCCCGCGCTGAGGTTCCGCGTGATCGCCAAGGCGGCGGCCGACGTCGGGGGCCAACAGCCCGGCTACGGGCGGCTTCAGGCCGCCGAAGGCTTGCTGCGTCGCCAGGGATCCGCGGGCCCCGTGCAGCTTCCCGGTAGCGTCAGCGTGTACCGCGTATCCCTGAGCGAATTGGAGCGGGAGGCCGCAGCCGGAGGAACTGCCGTTCCCCGCGAAGGCGGCGGCTGTGGGAAGCTAGTATTCCGGCATCAAAGATCGCCCCAAAAGTAGCCGCACCCACGCATCAACACAGGAGCCATTGGTGGATTCAAACGACGTCCAGGCAGACCTCAAACACGTTCTCTACACCAAGGAGCAGATCCAGCAACGGATCGCCGAACTTGCTGCACAGATTGACAAGGACTACGAGGGCCGCGAGCTGCTGATCGTCGGCGTGCTCAAGGGTGCCGTCATGGTCATGGCAGACCTCGCGCGTGCGCTGCACAGCCATGTCAGCATGGACTGGATGGCGGTGTCCTCGTACGGCTCCGGTACCCAGTCCTCCGGCGTCGTGCGCATCCTCAAGGACCTTGATACCGACCTCATGGGCAAGGATGTCCTGATTGTCGAAGACATTATCGATTCCGGCCTGACCCTCTCCTGGCTCAAGACCAACCTCGAATCGCGAGGCACCGCCTCGGTGGAAATCTGCACCGCTTTCCGCAAGCCCACGGCCGCCAAGGTCGAGATCGACGTCAAGTACGTCGGCTATGACATTCCCAACGAATTCGTCGTCGGATACGGTCTCGATTACGCCGAGAAATACCGCAACCTGGACTTTGTGGGAACCCTCGCCCCGCACGTTTACGAATAGCCTTTCATTTCGCGTCCTAGACGCAAATGAAAGCCAGAGAAGTCGGCCGCCCCATTGGGAGGCCGACTTCTCTTTTTAACTCATTAGGGGAGGGCTGCCGATAATGGGCGATTTGCGTGTTAGCGTTCAGCTC
This sequence comes from Arthrobacter sp. FW306-1B-G06A, assembly GCF_058781765.1. Lineage (NCBI taxonomy): Bacteria > Bacillati > Actinomycetota > Actinomycetes > Micrococcales > Micrococcaceae > Arthrobacter > Arthrobacter sp. FW306-1B-G06A. Next base: position 35,683 of record NZ_JBYSXB010000036.1, read on the forward strand.
ATTAGTCGTTTGACTTGACCTGTGGGGGGCATTTTGAGTACAAGTTCAGTTTCAATGTCAAAGCGCGGAAAGATGCGGGCGCTTTTGGCCGGCGGATTGGTCCTGGGGGTCGGCGCGGCGGTTGTGTTGGCCGCGTGGAACGATTCCGAGTTCGCCACCGGAACATTCACGGCGGGCACTTTCAATCTTCAAGGAAGCACAGACGGCGCGTCGTACACGGACCACGCTGCCTCCCCTGGCGCCACCTTGCCATTCACCCTCAACCCGACCAATCTGGCGCCGGGGGACACCGTCTACGCGCCCTTCGCGGTGCGGCTGGCGGCCAACACCACTACAGGCTCCACTGTCACGGTGAATACAGCCACCGCCACCGGGTCGGTCGCGAACCTGAGTTATGAACTTGTCCAGCCCACGTCCTTCGGATGCTCCAGCAGCACCACGGGAACCGAATTGGTGCAGGCGGGTACCGCTCTCAATGGAGCGCTGAGCGGAGTCACGTTCACCCTCAGCCCCGGCAGCCCCGCGAGCGATCCCGGTGACGCGGTCTTCCTCTGCTTCAAAGTGACTGCGGCCGCCGGCTTGGTCCAAGGGCAAAACGGCACGGCCACGTGGCAGTTCGCTGCGGCATCCACCTCCTGACCAGCCGCGATGACCGGACGCAGGGCGACTCGTCGGCCTGAGCGGGGCCGCCAGCGCTTCCTCCGTGTGCGCGCCATCTTGGCCGGGGGCCTTGTCCTCGGTGCCGGATGCAGGCTGACCCTCGCTGCCTGGAACGATTCCGAGTTCGCGGCAGGAACATTCACCGCCAGCTCGTTCCAGATCGAATCCTCCGTCAACTCAGGAGGTGCATGGCTGGCACATCCCACGTCGGGATCCGCTGCCACCATGGCATTCAGTGCTGCAGGAATGTCACCAAGCACCGTCAACTACGCTCCCATCTGGATCCGGACTACTGCGGGGTCGCTTTCCGGAACCTTGACGCTCCAAGGAGCCAGCAACAACAACGCCGCCCTGGCCGCTGCCCTGGCCTATCGCGTGGTCAGGTACTCGTCCGGATCGTGCGACTCGAGCCAGTTCACGGCCGGGGCGAGCTACCTTGTCGGGACCTCGGCGTCGACGGTGCCACTCACCACGGCCGGTGCCGCCACAGCGGTGGCTGCGAACTCGCTGAGCCCCACCCAGATGTGCTTCGAGGTCACGATGCTTGCCTCCGCGGACAACTCCCTGCAGGGGGCCAGCGTGACGGCAACCTGGGAAATCAAGGGAACGTCCGACTCATGAGGACGGTGCTTGAGCCGGTGGGGTCCCGACGACGGACGGCCGACAACCGCAGGCGCCTCGCCGACGTCGTGCGCGAGACGTTGCTTAACCTCGCGGCGATCGGCGGCGCCATCTGCATCCTCCTGACGTTGGCCGCCGTCTTTTTCCACATCACGCTCATCATGTTCAAGACCGGCTCGATGTCTCCCGGGATCTCTGCTGGATCCTTGGCCATAGTCCGCGAGGTCCCGGCGTCGGAAGTGCGGACAGGGGACGTTGTCACCGTGGACCGGCCAGGACAATTGCCCGTCACCCACCGTGTCACATCCTCCCGGATGGTCGACGGCGCCGCGGCCGTCCTCACGCTCAAAGGCGACGCCAATCCCGTGGAGGATCCCGCACCGTACACCGTCTCCAAAGTCCGCACGGTGCTCTATTCGGTGCCGGGTATTGCCTACGTTGTTGCGGGAGCATCGAGCCCCTGGGTGCTTGGCGGCACTACGGTTGCCGTGTCCGCGTTGGTGACCTGGGCGCTGTGGCCCCGCCCCGAGAGGGCCCCGCGGGCCCGAATCAAGGCGAGGCGATGATCGGACACGGGAGCCTCAGGCGTTACGCGGCGACGGTCGCCTTGGTATCGCTGGGTCTGCTCTGCTCCGCTCCGGCGTCGGCGGCGACAGACGGGCCGGACCTGATCCTGACACACGGGGGGAGCAATCCGCCTGCCGTCCTTGCGCCCGGATCTACCAGCCGATGGAGTATCGGGGTGACCGCCAGGGCCGTGACCCTGCACGATTTGAGGATGCGGCTGCTTGCGGACGGCCCACTTATGGAGCTTGCCGCATCGGATGAGTCGGCACGAGTCGTCACGGTAGGTGTCCGCAGCTGCACCACCGCCTGGGCGGCGGCGGTCTGCCCGTCCGGTGAAAACACCGTCATCCCGACAACGACGCTTTCCTCCTTGGGTGGTGCGACCAGTCTTGCAAATCCCGACGGCGGAATTCCGGCCGGCGTCGAACTGCTGCTTGAGGTGACGCTTTCGCCGTCGGCGGGTAACAGCGTGCAGGGGCTTTCAACCAGAATTACGGCCAGGGTGGACGCCGCCGGCGAGCCAGCCGGGCCGCACGACTTTCCCGGCACCGCTCTCGCGGATACCGGCTTCCGCCTGGGCATCTTTGCCCTTCTGGGCCTTGGGACTGTCCTGGCCGGGGCTCTCGCGTCCAAGCTCGCCGGCGCCCGTGCGGCTGCCGACGGAATCGCGCCCGCCCGTGATCCGGGTGGGGACTGATGGCAACACCTTCGAAGTCGCATCGCCTGCGATCGCTGCTCACGGTGGCCGGGGTCGCGGCCGCACTGTTTGTGGTCCCGGGCGGAACGGGGACCACGGACGCGAGCTGGTCCGCCTCCGAAGTTGGCTCCGGTACATTGAACGCGCTCACGATTCCCCCGCCGGTCATGATCGGCCCGTGTACGCTCAGCCCCGGGGTCGCCGGGACCAGCCCCGTGATCACCGTCAACTGGCGATTCCCGGCGGGAACCGCGTATGCGGCGCCCGCCAACGTGAACTACTACGTAGCCAACGGGGGACTTCTCCCGAATCTGACAGGCGTGGTGCTGGGAACCAACCTCTCCACGACGGGCCCTGTCGGAGGCGTGTACACGACGCAATTCAAGTCGGGCGTGCTCGGCGGTTTGCTGGGGGGCTCCTACGGTGTCTATCTGCAGACGAAGGACGGCTCGGGGTGGGTCTCCTCCTTGGCCACGGCAAACGCATCCATGGGACTGGCGGGCGCCAACCCGGCCTGTACCGTGCAGTAGTTGCAACCGTTCGACGATTGCGTTCGACCCGCTGCGCGGGGATCCTGAAAGAACGGTGGATTTCCCCCGGGAACTTCCGGAATTCCGTGTTCATGTACGCCTAGAGGGAACTTTTGCCTCTCACTGTGCGTGAATCACTCCGAACGGTGTAAAGCTAGAAACTGACGCAGCACCACACGCGCGCAGAAGCTGCGCCGTGCAGCACTACCAGGAGGGACGGGGCGGAGCCCCCGAACAGATGAAAGCTAAGAGTTTCTTCAAGGGCCCGGGCATCTGGATTGTTGTCGTAGTCGGCTTGCTCCTGGTGGCATTTGCAACCCTTGCCCCCGGCGGATCCACTCGTATCGACACCGACAAGGGCCTCGCAATCCTCTCGCAGAGCGGCAAGGTGGACCAGGCCAAAATCTACGATGCCGAGAACCGCGTTGACCTGACGCTGAAAGACAACCTCGTCATCGATGGCCAGGACAAAGGCAAGAACGTCCAGTTCTTCTACGTCACCGCGCGAGCCGGGGATGTCGTCAAGGCCGTCACCAACGCCCAGCCGTCCGGTGGCTTCACGGACCAGCCCGTCGAGAACAACTGGTTCTCCGGACTGTTCTCCCTCCTCATCCCCGTCCTCCTGCTGGGTGTGCTTTTCTGGTTCCTGCTCTCCCGCATGCAAGGCGGCGGTTCCAAGGTGATGCAGTTCGGGAAGTCGAAGGCCAAGCTGGTCAACAAGGACATGCCGCAGGTTACCTTCTCTGACGTTGCCGGTGCGGACGAAGCCGTCGAAGAGCTCCAGGAGATCAAGGAATTCCTCGCAGAACCGGCGAAGTTCCAGGCCGTCGGCGCGAAGATCCCCAAGGGCGTGCTGTTGTACGGCCCTCCGGGCACCGGCAAGACCCTCCTGGCCCGCGCCGTCGCAGGCGAGGCCGGCGTCCCGTTCTTCTCCATCTCGGGCTCGGACTTCGTCGAAATGTTCGTAGGCGTCGGTGCTTCGCGCGTCCGCGACCTTTTCGAGCAAGCCAAGTCCAATGCGCCCGCCATCATTTTCGTTGACGAGATCGACGCCGTCGGACGCCACCGTGGCGCCGGTATCGGCGGCGGCAACGACGAGCGCGAGCAGACCCTTAACCAGCTCCTCGTCGAAATGGACGGCTTCGACGTCAAGACCAACGTCATCCTGATCGCGGCAACCAACCGTCCGGACGTCCTGGACCCTGCCCTGCTCCGTCCGGGCCGCTTCGATCGCCAGATCACTGTTGAGGCACCGGACCTGATTGGTCGTGAACAGATCCTGAATGTCCACGCCAAGGGCAAGCCGATGGCCCACGGCGTCGACCTCAAAGGCGTCGCGAAGAAGACCCCGGGCTACACGGGTGCCGACCTTGCCAACGTGCTCAACGAGGCCGCACTCCTGACGGCCAGGTCCAATGCCAACCTGATTGACGACCGCGCCCTGGACGAGGCAATCGACCGCGTCATGGCCGGCCCGCAGAAGCGCAGCCGCGTCATGAAGGAAATGGAGCGGAAGATCACCGCCTACCACGAAGGCGGCCACGCCCTGGTGGCAGCGGCATTGCGCAATTCAGCCCCTGTCACGAAGATCACCATCCTGCCCCGAGGCCGCGCACTCGGCTACACGATGGTCGTTCCCGAGGACGACAAATATTCGATCACGCGCAACGAACTCCTCGACCAGATGGCCTATGCCATGGGTGGCCGCGTTGCAGAGGAGATCGTCTTCCACGACCCCTCCACGGGCGCCTCGAACGATATCGAAAAGGCCACTGGAACTGCGCGCAAGATGGTCACCCAGTTCGGCATGAGCGAGCGCATCGGCGCCGTGAAGCTTGGCGCCGGCGGCGGCGAGCCGTTCCTCGGCCGGGACATGGCACAGGAACGCAACTACTCGGACTCGGTGGCGTACATCGTTGACGAGGAAGTGCGCCGCCTGATCGATCAGGCCCACGACGAGGCCTATGCCATCCTGACCGAGAACCGCGACGTCCTGGACCAGTTGGCCCTTGAGCTGCTTGAGCGCGAAACGCTGAACCAGGCCGAGATCGCCCACATCTTCCGCGACATCCGCAAGCGTGATTTCCGCGAGGTATGGCTCTCCAAGGAGTCCCGTCCGGTCCAGACCATCCCTCCGGTGGAATCCCGTGCGGAGAAGGCCGAGCGCGAAGCCCAGGAACAAGCCAAGGCAGCTCGTCTCGAAGAGCCTTTGGACGCCCAGCCCCCGCACCCGCAGGGAGTCGGCAGCCAGGAGTCATTCACTGGTCAAGGACCTGACGCGGGCACCGACGTTTCGCATCAAGGCTAAGCTTTCTGCTGTGACTCACATCGACGACGACGACTTCAGCGGTGCCGCCAGTGACGACTTTGGCGACGCCTCCGGGGGAAAATCAGGTGGCCACGGCCACGGCCACCACTCATATAAGGTCGACCGCCCCCGCATCGAGGCGGCCGTCCGCGAGATCCTCATTGCGGTGGGCGAGGACCCGGACCGTGGCGGACTGGTGGATACGCCGAAGCGCGTAGCCAAGGCTTACGCCGAGGTGTTCGCGGGCCTGCACCAGGATCCCGAACATGTCCTGTCCACCACGTTCGACCTCGACCATGAGGAACTCGTGCTGGTCAAGGACATCCCGTTCTATTCCACGTGCGAGCACCATTTGGTGCCGTTCCACGGCGTCGCGCACGTTGGATACATCCCTTCCCACGACGGCAAAGTGACGGGGCTGAGCAAGCTGGCCCGCCTCGTCGACATTTATGCCCGCCGCCCCCAAGTGCAGGAACGCCTGACCACCCAGATCGTCGAAGCGCTCGTGACCCACCTCAAGCCCAGGGGCGCGATCGTCGTCGTCGAATGCGAACACATGTGCATGTCCATGCGTGGCATCCGCAAGCCCGGCGCCAAGACCGTCACCAGCGCAGTGCGCGGGCAACTTCATGACCCGGCCACCCGCGCCGAAGCCATGAGCCTCATACTCGGAAGGTAACAAAGACCATGGATTCCCTCGCAGCAGCACCAGGAACGGGCCCGGCTACCAGCCCCCTGCCCATTCTCCGCAAACCCCGTCCAGCTGCCCGCTTCGCGGACCTGCCGGCCGACCGCACGCTCGTCATGGGAATTCTGAACGTCACGCCGGATTCATTCAGCGACGGCGGAAAGCACCCCACGGCGGACACCGCCATCGCCCACGCATTGCGCATGTTGTACGCGGGAGCGGACATCATCGACGTCGGCGGCGAATCGACCCGCCCGGGCGCCGAGCCCGTCTCCCCGGAAGAAGAACAGCGCCGGGTCTTGCCGGTGATTCAGGCACTCGTGAAGGCGGGAGCGCTCGTCAGCATCGACACGACGCACGCGTCGACGGCCGCCGCGGCCGTGGAGGCAGGAGCCGCGATCATCAACGATGTCTCAGGGCTGAGCCTCGAACCTGAGATGGCCGAACTCGTTGCACGCACCAAAGTGCCCTATGTCCTGACCCATCGCCGGGGCGACGCCGAGACCATGAACAGCCTTGCCGACTACGGCAATGTGGTTGAGGAAGTCATCGAAGAGCTCAAGGGCGTCCGCGACAAGCTCTACGCGGCAGGCGTCACACCGGAGCAAATCATTGTGGATCCAGGCCTGGGCTTCTCCAAGGACGAGGACCAGAACTGGCAACTCCTCAAGTACATCGGCAAGCTGGATGAACTTGGCCACAAGGTCCTGATTGGAGCTTCCCGCAAGCGTTTCCTCGGGACGCTCCTGACGGTGGCCGGCAAGGCGGCGGCACCGGAGGAGCGCGATCATGCAACCGCTGCCATCACGGCTATCAGTGCCGCGAACGGCGCCTGGGCCGTGCGCGTCCACGACGTCGGCCCCAGCCTTGACGCCGTCAAGGTTGCCGCACGCATCAGACACTAAGCTTCGTGGACAAAGGGGGAGGAACCGGTTTGGACAGGATCACACTGACCGGCGTGACCGCCGTCGGGCATCACGGCGTCTTCGACTTCGAGCGCCGGGACGGACAGCCGTTCGTCGTCGACGCGGTGCTGTACACCGATTTCAGCAAGGCAGCGGAAACCGATGACCTGCAGTTCACGGCGCACTACGGCGAAGTGGCCGAGTACATCACATCCCTCATTACGGGCGAACCCCTCAACCTGATCGAGGCCCTCGCCGTACGGATCGCCGAGGGGATCCTGGCTGGCTTCAACGTTGCCGCCGTCGATGTCACGGTCCACAAACCCAAGGCCCCCATCGAGGTACCCTTCGGTGACGTCACCGTCAGTGTCCACAGGGAGCGTGCATGACCTCCCGTTTCACGAAAGCCATCCTGGCCTTGGGCAGCAACCTGGGTGAGCGGAACGACACCCTCTCCACCGCGGTCGCCGACATCGTTGACCGCCCGGAAATCCGCCTGCTCGGAGTCTCCCCGGTGGTACAGACGAAAGCCGTGGGCGGGCCTGTGGGGCAACCGGATTTCCTCAACATGGTGATCGCCATTGAGACCACGCTTACGCCGCTGGAACTGTTACAACACTGCCACGACGTCGAACAAATGCACCACCGGGTCCGCGAGGTCCGCTGGGGCCCCCGCACATTGGACGTGGACATCATCGTCTATGGCGAGTTCAGAAGCGACGACGAAACACTGACCCTGCCGCATCCGCGGGCTGCGGAGCGCGCCTTCGTGCTCTATCCGTGGGCCCTCCTGGACCCTGCTGCGCGGCTCAACGGTGAGAGCGTCGCCGAGCTGGCCGCCAAAGCCGAGGACTTTCCCGGGCTTCGGCCTTTCGACGGTTTCGATGGATCCGGCAGCGTCGCTGCCGCGGGAGCGGTGGAATAGTCCATGAAGGCCATGCGACCGCTCTTGTTGGCGATCATCGCCGTCGTTCTTGCCGCCATCGGCTGGCTGACCACCGTGCTCACTACGCGCTACAGCATGGCGACGCCGGTTCTTCCTCCTTCCGCGTTGATAACCATGGGCTTCATCGCCGTGCTGACCTTGATCATGGGCATCCGCGTCCTGCGGTGGCGCAACGGCAAGAAAAAGACCATGCTCAACCCCATCTTGGCGGCGCGAACCCTGATCCTGGCCCAGGCCTGCGCCTATGCCGGCGCGGTGCTGCTGGGCTGGCATGTGGGAATCGTGATTGAGCAACTCCGGCTCTGGAGCTTCCGGAGCGACCAAGGCATCTTGTGGCTCGCGCTCATCATGGGCGGCGGCGGGCTCATCATGGCCATCGTGGGCCTCGTGGTGGAGCGGTTCTGCCGAATCCCTCCGGAAGACCTGGAAGGCGGCCCCGGCGTCAGGGATCCACGTCGTGGCGAGGCCAAGGGCGAAGGCGAATATGCATACCGCGGCGATTGATCCTCCTGGCATCCAGTGGCTGCGCGTTTCGCGGAAATACGTGACCGTGCGGGTTGTCGAGTGGGCCATTGGCAACGTGATCACGATCGGCCTGTTCAGCTTGCCCTTGCTTTTCGTGGAACTGGGATGGTGGAAGTGGCCGCCGCTGTGGCTCGCCGTCTCCGTTCCCGCGGCCTTTCTGCTGGTTGGCCTGTGGCGGCTTGTGTTGATTCCGAGGCAAGTGAGGGCCATCGGCTATGCGGAACGTGACGACGACCTGCTGATCCGCCGCGGCATCTTCTTCCAGCGGACCATGGTGGTTCCCTACGGCCGGATGCAATACGTCGACGTTGCGGTTGGACCTGTCGAGCGGGTCCTCGGGCTGTGCACCCTCAAACTCCACACCGCTTCAGCCGGAACCAACGCCCACCTTCCCGGACTTCCCGCCGCGGAAGGCGCACGGCTGCGCGAGCAGCTTTCGGCCCGCGGCGAAGCGAGGCTGGCCGGGCTGTGACCCAGGAACACACCGTCGTCGACGGCGACTGGCACCGCGTCCACCCGGCGTCGCCCTTCGTGCGGGGATGGGTGGCACTGGCGGCGATCGTCTATTTCTTCGGCCGCGATACCTTCGAACGGGCCCTCCAAGGCCGCGGGACCATAGGCGACAACTTCAACGAACGGACGCTCTGGCTCCTGGCCGGGGGCGGCGTCGTGCTGTTACTGGCTTTGGGTTCTTTCGTCCTCAGCTGGTACTTCACCAGGTACCAGCTTGCCGAAGGCTACGTAAGGGTCAACACCGGCTTCCTGTTCAAGCAGCAGCGCCAGGCGCGGCTTGACCGGGTCCAGGCCATCGACATCGTGCAGCCCCTGCTTGCCCGTATTTTCGGGCTCGCGGAGCTGAAGTTCGAGGTGGCCGACGCCGGCCATTCGGCCGTGCGGCTCTCTTACCTCAGGCTCGCCCAGGCCAAACAGCTCCGTGCCACGATCCTGGGCCGGGCCGCCGGCATTGCTGACGGGAGCGAAACGGTCGACGTGCCCGAGGCCCCCGAGCAGGTGGTGCTCTACGTGCCGCCTGGACGGCTTGTCGGTTCGCTGATCCTGAGCGAGCAGAGCCTCTTCATTGTGCTCAGCGCCATCGCGTCCGTGTTGGTGTCAGTGCTGACCGAGTCCCGGGCCTTCATCCTCTACTTGATTCCGGCAATCCTCGGCTTGGGAACCGCCTACTGGCGATCGTTCAACACGGGCTACAACTTTACGGCGGCAGTTTCCCCGGACGGCATCCGCCTGCGCTACGGGCTCCTGGACACCCGGGCCCAAACCGTGCCTCCCGGCCGCATCCAGGCCCTCAAGGTCACGCAGCCGCCGCTGTGGCGGATTCTCGGCTGGTACAGGATCCATGTGAACGTTGCCGGCTACGGTGAACACCACCGCAGCGAAGGCGAGCACCGGACCCTGTTGCTTCCGGTCGGCCGGAAGCCTGAAGTGATGATGATGCTCTCGCTCGTCTTGCCCGATCCTGGTACCGCCGATCCTGAACGGGTGTTCACCGCCGGGTTGACCGGACTGGATTCAGGCGCCGGCTTTGTCACTACCCCCAAGCGTGCCTGGATTCTTTCCCCGTTGGGCTGGCGACGCAACGGCTTCCTTTCAACGGACACGGCCCTGCTGCTGCGCTCCGGCCGCTTGTGGCGGAAGTTGGTGATGGTCCCGCATCAACGAACGCAGTCGATCGCCCTCCACCAAGGTCCGTTGGCCCGGCTCTTCGGCGTCGCCGACCTCGTGTTGCATACGACTCCGGGACCGGTAGCGCCCCGGCTCATCCAGGCAGCCACCGAGGAAGCAGTCGGCTTGTTCGACCAGCAGGCGGCCCGGGCCCGCAAAGCCCGCAAACTGCAGAGTTCCGAGCAATGGCTGGCACAACTTCCGTCCGCCGCCATGCCGGCCCCGCCCGCCACGCCTGCCATGCGGCGTGCATCAACCCAGGAGGAACCCGACCATGGCTAGGCCAGGACGACTCGGCGTAGGAATCATTGGCGCCGGCAAGGTGGGTGCCGTACTGGGTGCGGCCCTGCGCGGGGCCGAGCACGCCGTCGTCGGGGTTTCCGCAGTGTCGGAGGCGAGCCGGGAGCGGGCGGAGTCGCTGCTGCCGGGGGTCCCGATCCTCGAAATCCAGGAGATCGTGGAGCGGTCCGAGTTGGTGCTCCTTGCCGTTCCGGACGATGCGCTCGGCGAACTCGTCTCAGGACTGGCCAAGTTCGGCGCATGGCAGCCAGGACAGCTCGTGGCGCACACGTCCGGCCGCTTCGGCGTCGGAATACTGAAACCGGTCCGCGCCGCAGGCGCCATTCCGCTCGCCCTCCACCCGGCCATGACGTTCACGGGCATGAGCCTGGACCTCACCCGGCTCATGGACTGCACGTTCGGGGTCACTGCCGACGCCGCGATGCTGCCCATCGCCCAAGCCCTCGTGGTGGAGATGGGCGCTGAACCGGTGGCCATTGCCGAGGCCGATCGCACGCTTTACCACGCGGCCCTCGCGCACAGCTCGAACCATATGGTCACCCTTGTGGCCCAGTCCTCCCAATTGCTCCGGGATATCGGCGTCGACGCGCCGGAACGCATGCTCGGCCCCTTGCTCCGCGCCACCTTGGAGAACGCCCTGGCCTCAGGCGAATCGGCACTGACCGGGCCCGTGGCCCGCGGGGATGTGGGGACCGTCGCCGCCCACGCGGAGGCCCTCAAGGAGTACGACGGCGGTGCCGGCGGCGATGTCCTCGCCGCCTACCGGGCCATGGCCCGCGCCACGGCCCGCCGGGCTGTCAATCGCGGACTGCTCAAAGAGGGCCAGCTTGGCGACATCAACAACGCCTTGGACACCTCGGGTACGCCGGACAACGGTGAAGACCGTCCAGGCAACGACGCTGCCGGGACGCAGGAAGGAAACTGAGAATGGCCATCAAACTTGTGACCACTGCAGCGGAATTGCGGGCAGAAAGCACGCGGTTGCTCGCGGAAAAGCGCGGGAGCTCGCAGGGCCTCGTCCCGACGATGGGAGCGCTGCACACGGGTCACGCGACGCTGGCCCGCACCGCCGTCGAACAGAACGACGTAGTGGTGGCCTCCATCTTCGTGAACCCTCTGCAATTCGGCGAGGCCGCGGACCTCGAACGCTACCCGCGCACGCTTGATGCCGATATGGCCCTCCTGGACGCCGAGGGCGTGGATCTCGTCTTCGCCCCTTCCGTAGAAGAGGTTTACCCCGGTGGGGAGCCGCTGGTCCGGGTGACTTCGGGACCGTTGGGCGAGAAATGGGAGGGCGCCTCGCGCCCCGGCCACTTCGACGGCGCCCTAACGGTGGTCGCCAAACTGTTGCACTACGGACTGCCGGGCGGTCCAGCAGCCGACGGCGGTGCTGCCGCGTACCGCGCGTACTTCGGCCAGAAGGATGCCCAGCAGTTGGCGCTCGTGAAGCGGATGGTGGCAGATCTCAGCTTTCCGGTGGACATCGTGGCCGTACCTACTGTGCGCGACGCGGACGGGCTGGCCCTTTCCAGCAGGAATCGTTTCCTTTCCGATGAAGAGCGGGAAGCGGCGCTGGTTCTGTCCCGCGCCCTCCGCCTGCTCGAGTCCCGCGCCCTGGCGAACGAGCCGCTCGAGCTGGACTCCGCCGTCGCGCTCGTTGAATCGCAGCCCCTCGTGAAGCTGGACTATTTCGACGTCGTCGATCCCCGCACGCTGGAACCGCTCGCCGAAAACTGCAGGGAAACTCCCTTCCGGGGCGAAGGGCTTGCACTCATTGCGGCGAAGGTCGGGCCCGTGCGCTTGATCGACAACGTGCCGCTGAGTTCCTGAACTCTCTTAACTTCCGGATGCCAGTACGCAAACGTTTGGATTAAGCTGCTGACGGGAATGCCGTTGAGGCTTAGACTGTTGCAATCTTCACCGGTGACGAGCGCCGGAAACCATCGCACCCAAAGCTGAGGGATCCTCATGTCTACCGACGTCACATCCGACGCGCACGGCAACCCCATGCCGGAAACAGGGACACAGCAAGCCAGCGACAGGATGTCGCGCGAGTCTGTCACCGTCATCGTCACGCTCCTTGTGGCCACCTTCGTAGTGATCCTCAACGAGACCATCATGAACGTCGCCTTGCAGCGGCTCATGACGGACCTCAATGTCGACGCGCCTACTGTCCAGTGGCTCTCCACTGGATTCATGCTGACCATGGCCGTGGTCATCCCCACCACCGGCTTCATCCTCCAGAGGCTCACCACTCGAGCTGCGTTCCTTCTGGCCATCGGACTGTTCAGCGGCGGTACCCTGCTCGCGGCGCTGGCCCCGGGTTTTGGAGTGCTCTTGTTGGCGCGCATCGTCCAAGCGGGAGGCACGGCAATTATGCTGCCGCTGCTGATGACGACCATCTTGACCTTGGTGCCTCTGTCCCGACGCGGTGCCGTGATGGGCAACGTGACCATTGCCATCTCGGTTGCGCCGGCCTTGGGCCCCACGGTTTCCGGGATCATCCTCGACCACTTCTCGTGGCGATTCATGTTCGTCTTCGTACTGCCGGTGGCCTTGTTGGCGATGGGCATTGGCGCCAAGTTCCTGACCAACGTCGGTGAACGCGGCAACGTCAGGTTGGACTTCGTCTCGGTGGTCCTGACCGTTCCTGCCTTCGGCGGGCTGGTCTATGGACTGAGCCAGATCGGCGGCCACTCCGGAGCAACCGCCGTTCCGATCGCTGCACTCGTGATCGGCGTCCTGTGCATGGTGGCGTTCGTCTTCCGCCAGCTCAAATTGCAGAAGTCCGACGCGCCCCTGCTGGACCTCAGGGCATTCAACTTCCGCATGTTCACGGTCTCGGTCCTGCTCATGGTGGTTGCCATGATGGCCCTGTTCGGCGGAGTGATCCTGCTACCGCTCTACCTGCAAAACGTTCTCCACCTGCAGCCAATGGAGACCGGCCTTGCGCTCCTTCCGGGCGGCTTGGCGATGGGCCTGCTCGGTCCGGTGGTCGGCAGGTTGTTCGACAGGATAGGCCCGCTTCCACTGACTGTCACGGGTTCCATCCTGCTGGTGCTCACGCTGTGGCAGTTCTCAATGCTCAACGCGAGCAGCCCCCTGTGGTGGGTCGTGGTCCTTTACGCAGTGCTTAGCCTGGGGTTGGCTTTGCTGTTCACGCCGGCGTTCACCACTGGCCTCAACCCGCTTCCGCCGCACCTCTATTCGCACGGCTCGGCCATCATGAGCACACTGCAGCAGGTGGCGGGTGCCGCGGGGACTGCGCTCCTGGTTTCGATCTTCGCGGTGGTCTCGGCTGCGTCCGGCTTTGTTGCCGGGATGCAGGCCGCATTCCTGACGGCCACTTTGATTGCGGTGGTTGCCGTAGTGCTGTCCACCATGATGCGCAAAACCGAGGGCGCAGCCGCGCACTAGTCCGCTTTGTTTGCTGGTGCGGCGCGTTGTCTGTGACGCACGGCATGTTTTTGGCTGGCGGCCCTAAAGGCTTTCACTCAGGTGGCACTGGGCGCGGAATTGCCGTGTTGTAGCGGGTTTTGAAGCGCAGGATGGTGCTGTGGGGGTGATTTGCGTGGGGTCTTGGGGGTGTGTAAAGTAGATCGAGTCGCCGCCGCTGATGCGGAAAAATTGCGACCGACCCCCTTTCAAATGGAAACCAAATTCTTGGTTCGCTTTCTTGCGTTCCGGTGTGGTTTCCGGGTGTCACGGATGGTGTTTTGTCCGATGCGGTTCCCGGATTCGGGAGTTGTGCGGAGAGGGCGGGTCTGGTAAGTTTGGAAAGTTGCTCCGGAGCGAGTCTGGGCCCTTTGGTGGGTGTGGGTGGTGCCGGGTGTGTCTGTTGTTTGAGAACTCAATAGTGTGCCAAGTTTGTTGATACCGATTTGTTTTTATGAATTGGTTGATTTTGCCGGGCCTTGTCCGCCCCTGTGGGTGGGGTCTGGTTTTCAGCTGGTTTCAAATTT